>JACNGK010000099.1:0-14215 GCA_014384145.1 Nitrososphaerota archaeon | reverse complement strand
AAAGATTTTCAAACAATTCTTAGCTGGGCACAAAATGCAAAACAATTAGGAATTCGTGCAAATGCAGATACACCAGATGCAGCAAAACTTGCAAGACAGTATGGAGCACAAGGAATTGGACTTTGTAGAACAGAGAGAATGTTTAACGAGATAGACAGAATTGGACTGTTTGTTGAAATGATTATGGCTCAATCAGCAGAAGAAAGAAACCAAGTACTCAAAAAATTACAAGAATTACAGAAAAGTGATTTCATAGAAATTCTAAAGGTAATGGAAGGATACAAAGTTACAATCAGACTACTAGACCCACCATTACACGAATTTTTACCAAATCCTGAAGAATTGAAGGAAAAAATGAATAAGGAAAATGATAACAGTGAAAAAACTAAACGGGTTTTAGACAGAGCACGTGAACTAGCTGAAATTAACCCAATGATGGGACATAGAGGAGTAAGAGTGGCAATTACATACCCAGAGATATACAAAATGCAAATTACTGCAGTGTTTGAAGCGGCAGCACAACTTGCAAAAATTAAGGTTAATGCAAAACCACAGATAATGATTCCACAGGTAGGAAGTTTAGCAGAATTAAATTATATAAAATCAATTTATGATGATGTCAAAAAACAAATGCAGAAAAAATATAACATGAAATTCAAAATAAACTTTGGAACAATGTTAGAAGTGGTTCGCGCATGCCTTACATCAGATGAATTAGCAAACACTGCAGAATTTTTCAGCTTTGGAACAAATGATCTAACACAAGCAGTGTTTAGTTTCAGTAGAGAAGATGCAGAAGGAAAATTCCTTCCGGAATATATGGAAAAAGAGCTCTTAGAGACTAGCCCATTCCAATCTATCGATGTTAATGGAGTAGGCCATCTAATGAGAATCGGAATTAAACAAGGGAGAGACATCAAAAAGGACTTGGAAATAGGCATATGTGGCGAACATGGAGGAGATCCTAATTCAATTAAATTCTGTCATTCTGCAGACGTCTCCTATGTTAGTGCATCACCACATAGAATTCCTATAGCAATACTTGCAGCTGCACAAGCTGTTATTGAACAAAAGAAAACTAAAAAATCAAAAAAATAATGCTATTAAGTAATACTAAAATTTTTATAATGAAAGTTTAGTAGATAATTATGCTACCAAGCCTGGAAACGATAAAGGAAGAAAGAAAAAAGCTGAACATGACGCAAAAAAAGTTGGCTGTTATGACTGGTGTTAGCACGTCCATGATAAACCAAATAGAATCAGGGAGATGCAAGCCATCATACAACACTGCAAAGAAAATTTTTGAAAGTTTAGCAAAACTTGAAGGCCAAACATCAACGCGTAAAGCAGGTGATATCTGTAGTGAAAAAATAGTTAGGCTAGTACCTAGTAACACCATCCGTGAAGCAGGAAAAAAAATGCATGAAAAAACAATTGATCAGATACCAGTTTTTGATGAAGGTGAACTAAAGGGATTAGTTACCATTGATGTTGTTAATGAATACACAGAGCGTAAGGACACTAAAATTAAAAATGTGATGAACCCAAAGCCACCTGTAATTGATTTTGAATTCCCAGCTAATGCACTATCACAATTAACTAGAATTTCTGGTTGTGTTCTTGTAGAAAAAAACTCCAAAATTATAGGGATAATTACCTCGTCTGATTTGCTAAAAATGATGTAAGTACATCAAAGTTTTTTAATTTCTGGGTTTTCTCCATTTCCTATATCATATCCATCTCGTCTAAGATATTTGAGGGTAAGCTTGTATACCAATTCATCATGGTTTACAGTTTCTAATAAGACCGACCACGCTAACTTGCCATCTTCGTCAATTTTTGGCTTTAGTTGAGTAGTAAAATCCTCGGCTAATTGTTTGCATTCCTCGTATGTCTTTCCGTGACGGTATTCTGTTCCCCTACCACAGCTATCCATTAGAACAGAGCTCTGTTAAAACACCATTCAGGGATTTCGGATGAATGAATGTTACTTTAGTTCCGGCTGAACCGTCTCTAATTTTTCCCAAGAATTGTATACCACATCCTTCCATCCTCGAAACCTCACCTTCTATATTTGGAGTTTCAAGAGCTATATGATGTAGCCCACTTCCACGCTTTTCTAAAAACTTCCTTATAGGACTTGAGTCATTTGTAGGTTCCATAAGTTCTATGTTAGCATTTTCTAAATGAAGTATTGCAACTTTAACACCCTCAGATTCTACAGTTTCAAATTCAACACTCTTGATATCAAGCGCATCTTGGTAGGTCTTAACTGCATCCTCAACGTTTTCTACTGCAATAGCAACATGGTTTATTTTCATTAGAATACCTCCTTTGGTCTATATTCACCAAAAACCTCTCTGAATGTATTACTAATCTCACCAGTTGTAGCATATGCCAGCACAGCATCTAAAATAAATGGCATCAAATTTTTGTCAGTTTCAGCAGCTTTTTGCATTTTTGATAAAGCGTATTCTGTTTTTTTATTATCGCGTGAATTTCTAAGTTGTTTTATTGCTTTCTCCTGTTTTTTTCCTAGTGAATCATCTATTCGAAGCAGGTTCTGTTTCTTTTCAGATTTTTCAGTAAATTTGTTGACACCCACTAGTATACGCTGATCACCATCTACTTCTTTCTTGAGTCTATACGCGTTTTGTCTAATTTCTGATTGGAAATATCCCTTCTCAATTGCCTTAAGTGCACCACCCATCTTATCAATTTTTTTAAGATAATCCCATACTTGTTCTTCAATTTCATCACAAAGTGATTCCATGTAATATGAGCCAGCCATAGGATCAACAGTCTTTGTTACCCCACTCTCATATCCAATAATTTGTTGTGTCCGTAATGCAATCTTTGCCGCCTCTTGTGAAGGTAATGCTAATGCTTCATCTCTTGAATTTGTATGAAGTGATTGTGTTCCACCAAGAACTGCAGCCATTGCTTGTACTGCCACACGAACGATGTTATTGTCAGGCTGCTGTGCTGTTAATGATTCGCCACTTGTCTGAGTATGAAATCTAAGCTGCAAAGATTTAGGATTTTTTGCATGAAATCTCTCCTTTAGAATTTTTGCGTATATTTTTCTTGCAGTTCTAAACTTTGCAACTTCTTCAAAAAATTCTATCGTGCAACAAAAGAAAAATGAAAGCCTTGGTGCAAAGTCATCAATTTTCAATCCACGGTCTATACATGTTTGAATATATTCAATTCCATTTGCGATTGTAAATGCAATTTCCTGTACTGCAGTTGCGCCTGCTTCACGCATGTGATAACCTGAGATTGAAATTGGATACCATTGTGGTACATTTTTTGCACAGTAACCAATCATATCACCTATTATCCTCATAGATGGTTGTGGAGGGTAGATGTAGGTATTCCGAGCAACATACTCTTTCAATATGTCATTTTGAGTTGTACCCCTAAGTTCCTTACTTGAAATTCCTTGTGACTTTCCCACGGCAATATAGTATGCTAGAAGTGTTGATGCAGTTGCATTAATTGTCATAGAGGTCGATGCCTTTCCTAGATTTATTCCGTTGAATGCAGTTTGCATGTCTTTTAGCGATGCGATTGATACACCAACTTTGCCAACCTCACCTTCAGCACGTGATGAATCTGGATCATGTCCAATTTGCGTAGGTAAATCAAATGCCATTGAAAGGCCAGTCTGACCACTATCCAGCATGAATTTGTAACGCTTGTTTGACTGTGCAGCATCCCCAAAGCCAGAATATTGACGCATTGTCCAAAGTCTATCACGATACATTCCAGAATGAATTCCTCGTGTAAACGGATATTTCCCAGGGCTCTCCTTTGAATTTTTTGATTGGTTGTAAATTGGCTTAACTGATATGTTAGAATCAGTTACAAATTCCTTAGTTTTTGCTTTTTCCTTTGTCATGTAATCACTTTATTATGCTCTTAGATATTTTGTCAGCAGCTTCAAATGGATCCATTTTTCTATCTTGCACTTTTTTAAGATATCCTGAGTATGACTTACTTGATTGCAGCATTGTTGCAACTTTTTGATTAATATTATTTAAGATGATATCATCAAGTTCTTTGGAAAGCCTTTGCTTTTCTGATAATTTCTTTTCCTTCCTTCTTTTTGTTATGAGTTTTTTTAATTCTATTAGAAATTCAGAAATTCCCTTTTCCGTCTTTGATGATACTTTGAGAATCAGTGGATTTTTTTCTACTGTTCCAATAAAGTCTTGAACAGATTGAAACAATTGTGATGCTCCTTCAAGGTCACTTTTATGCACAAGGTAAATGTCGCCAATTTCAGTAATTCCTGCTTTTATTGTTTGAATGCTATCTCCCGTATGTGGGTTGAATACGACCACTGTAATGTCAGCTATGTTAGAAATTTCTATTTCTGTCTGTCCTGCTCCAACACTTTCGATGATTATGGGGTCAAATCCAGCATATTCAAGTACACGTATACTGTTTCGTATGGATCTTGAAACTGCACCAGTAGCACCTCTTGATGCTATGCTTCTGATATATGTTCCAGAATCTGTTGATTCTGTCATCCGTACTCTATCACCAAGTATTGCACCGCCTGATATGTGACTTGTTGGATCTATTGCCAAAACTGCTGGCTTCAAGCCAAACTTCTTCAATTTAATTGAAGTTTTGTCTATCAGTGATGACTTTCCAGCTCCCGCTGGTCCTGTTATGCCTATAACTACAGACTTGCCGGAAGTCTTGAATATTTTTTTAATTAATTTTCTTGATTCTTTTTCGTCGTTTTCAAAAATTGAAATTGCCTTTGCTATTGCTCCACGCTTTGCTTTTTTCAAATCAGAAGTAATGTCCAAGTGCAATTATCTTTTGTTTCTGCGATAAATATTGGTTATCTTTGACCTTTAGGTTGTACTAATGACTGTACACTCAGTAATTTGCTTCAATGTCTTCTTCAAGGTCTTTTCCAAGACCTTTCCACCATTGATCAAGATCCTGTGCCATTTAGAAAATTTAATTAATTATCGTATATAGATCTGCTGGTTGCTAGATTTTACTGTAAATTATCCTAGGTTTTGACTCACCCTGCTCATAAATTTCGGTTTTTAATCCAATCTTTCCAAATTCATCATGGTTTATAGAAAACACAACTGGGGTAGTTGACCATCCATACTTTGGCTCAGAATTAATTTCAATAGTTTCTACAAACGAGCTCTGTGAAAATTCCTTGTGGAATGTTTTTTCCATGCCCAAAACCTCAAGAGTGATTAGGTTTGTCATTTCAGAATTATCATTATACGTAATTCTAACAATCTTATTTTTTGGTTCATACACTGCATCAACAAAAATTATCTGAGATATCGTAGATTCGTCTAATGCTGAATCAGATGTTACTGATATCACTATAGCTGAAATTGCGATTATTGACGCAGCAGCAATAATTTTCCTATTCATTCTCATCCAAATTCTGCTTTGATACGCCGCAAAAACTTTGATCTAATTCTAACTCTTTCCAATGTTTGTTCTATAACACGCTCTGTTCCAGGTAAGGGGTTTCTTTTGAAAAAGTTACGCACATCTCTTTCCTGTTTATCATCAATTACACCACCAACGCTAGCAACAATTCTATTCGCAAGTGGATTACCAACCCCAAACTTTCTAACTAATTCTTTCCAATGATTCTTAAGCCATGGCCAAAGAACATCCTTGCCGTAAATATTAGCTGATACACCCATAATTGGAGCACGGATGTTTTGAGAACGTACTTCTGGGGTTAGGGAAAGGGCTAGTGTTTTAAGCAGTAAATTTTTTTGCTTAAAATTACACATCGCCATAAGAAATCTAATCTTTTCTTCTTGTAAAGTAGACTTTCTGTAAAGCGACAAAAGTTTATTGTAAGTTTTTTTATCTCCTTGCCATGCTGCTAATACAAAAACTGGTTCCTGCAGATCAGCGGCAAGAGAATTTTTATTTTTAAGAAATTTATTAAAACGTTTGTTTGCTTCGCTGAGTATTTCCTTATCACCAAGTTTACCAAGTGCGGTTATCACAAAACTACGTAACAATGAATCAGTGTGTCTCTCATTTTTTTTGGAATCCCAATCAAGGCGGTCAAATATTGTTCCCAAAAATTGTGCAGTATAGGTACGGATTTCATCAGAGAATTTTTCTTTGGTGGTTAGTTTGTATAGATAGTAAAGATTTTGCGCTAAATTCAGCAGAGTGATATAATCATCCTCATCGTGATATGATGTTGTAAAATCAAGATATTCCTGGAGTTGTTTTGTGCCTGATATACACTGTGAAAACAAATCATTCTGTAAACTCCATCTATCAACATGATTCAATATTTTTTCATCAATCAATAATGATAGATTCGCTAAACTGTGATCATCATATTGAACTCTGTAAAACCCATAGCGGCCTGAATTAATTATAAAATTTGAATCTATATTTTTCAGAGATACCATGCTAGAATGTGATTTCATTAAGATTGAGTTTTCGTGATTTCCCTCTTCAATCTGTATTGGAATTGCCCATTTATTTTTAGAAACTCTACTCCCATCAGATAAGAAGCGTTTCTGTGTTAATGATATTTTTGAATTATTTCGTTTAACATTTACAACTGGATACCCAACCTGATCAATCCATGTTTTCATCATAGAATCAACAGGTTTGTGTGCAATTTTCCCAATTGAATTCCATAAATCTCGTCCTTCTGCATTTGAATATCTATGTTTAGTAAGATAATGTTTCAGTCCTTTACGAAAGTTTTCTATTCCAACATAATTCTCCAACATACGTAAAACACTCCCACCCTTATCGTAGCTGATTGCGTCAAAGATTTCTCTAATTTGTGCTGGGTGTTTTACATCCACATTTATTGGGTGAGAATTTTTTAATGCGTCAAGACTCATAGCTTGTAACATTGCATCATCTAAAAACTGGTCCCAAAGATCCCACTCTGGATAAAACTTGTCCACGATTTTTGTTGCCATAAATGTTGCAAAGCTTTCATTCAGCCAAAGATCATTCCACCATTTCATCGTAACAAGATTACCAAACCATTGGTGAGCTATCTCATGGGATATTACTTCCGCAATGTACTGCTTTGTCCTAGTTGAAGATGTCTTTGGATCATAAAGTAAAATTGCCTCTCTGAATGTAATTGCACCCCAATTCTCCATTGCACCAGCAGCAAAATCAGGTATAGCTATCATGTCAAGTTTTGGAAGTGGATACTTTATTCCAAAATATTTTTCATACTCACTGAGAAACTTCTTGGTAAAGTCTAGTGAAAGTTTACCCTTATTCTTATTGCCTTTTGTGGTAACAATTCTTATCTTGATATTTCGTAACTTTCCATGTAAATATTCAAACTCGCCTACACCAAGATACAAAAGATACGTTGACATTACTGGAGTTCGCCCAAACTTGTATAGGATTTTTGAACCAACAGTTTTTTTAGATGCAACTGGCATGTTTGAGATTGCATCCAAGTGCTTATCAACTAAAAGAGATACATCAAATGTTGCCTTGACAGCTGGTTCATCCCAACAGGGAAATGCCCTTCTAGCATCAGCAGCCTCAAACTGTGTTGTTGCAAGATACTTTGTTTTTCCATTTTTATCCTTGTACTGGCTTCTGTAAAATCCTAAAAGTCTATCATTCAAGGTTCCAGTAAACTTGATGGAAAGTTTTACTTTCCCTTTTATTTTCTTTGCAAGTTTAATTGTAAGTTTTTCATTTTTTTCATTTAGGGATGATTTTGCAGGGATGATTTTCCTTCCTTGTGTTATATGAGATTCTTTTATGCTGAGTTCTGCAGCGTCTAGTATGATTGAATTAGTCGGTTTTGATAAATTGAGAGTAATAATTTCCTCACCGTTAAACTTGAAATTATGAAATAATGGTTCAAACACAATCTCATAGTTGGTTGGGATTACGCCTGCCATACCGTGGATAATTTGAAACGTTATGTAAGTTTATTCAGATTCAAAAGATTTTAAGGGAAACATGAGTATATTATAATATGAAGCAGAAAACTGCGTCTCGTAAGATTAAGATCCTTGTTGCAAAACTGGGCTTAGATGGCCATGACAGAGGTGCGCTAGTACTATGCCGTGGGTTCAGGGATGCTGGAATGGAAGTAATTTACTCTGGCTTGTTTGCCACACCGGACAGAGTAGCACAAATTGCTGAGGATGAAGATGTGGATGCAGTTGCGCTTAGTCTCTTGAACGGAGCACATGGAACATTATTTCCCAGAGTTGTTAAGGAATTAAAGAAGAAGGGAATTAATGATGTACTTGTTGTAGGTGGCGGAACAATTCCAGAGGAAGATAAAAAAATACTTGAGAAATCTGGTGTTAGCGGAAACTTTGGACCAGGAACATCACTTAATGACATAACTAGTCATATTAGAAATGGTGTGTCAAAATTAAGAAAATTATAATCATTCGGTAGAATCAGGCCACATCATTTTTCGCATTTGTTTTCCAACCTGCTCTATTTGATGTGAATCTAATTGTTTCATGTATTTATCAAACGCATTTTTACCACTTTTTTCATACTCACTTAACCATTCTTTGTTAAATGTCCCATCCTGTATTTCCTGCAGAACTTTTTTCATTTCTTCCTTGGTCTGCTTATTCATAACCATTGGACCACGAGTAAGACCACCATATCTTGCAGTTTCGCTTACGCGTCTCCACATTCCGTTGATTCCATATTTCTGAATCATGTCAACAATTAGTTTCAACTCATGCAAAACTTCAAAGTATGCAATTTCTGGTTGATATCCAGCTTCAACCAATGTTTCAAATGCGTTGACAACCATAGAAGCAGAACCACCACAAAGATCAGCCTGTTCACCAAACCAGTCAGTCTCAACTTCTTCCTTGAATGTAGTTTTGATCAAACCAGCACGTGCACTTCCAATTCCCTTGGCAATTCCAAGTGTTCTATCCCAAGCAGTTCCAGTTTTGTCTTGTTCGACAGCAACAATTGATGGGGTTCCAAAATTATCAAGATATGTTTCTCTTACCTTAGAGCCAGGACCTTTAGGTGCAACCATAATAATATCAACATTATCTGGTGCCTTTATCCATCCCCAGTAAATTGCTGCGGCGTGTGAAAATGCTAATGCATTACCATCAGAAAGATTTGGTTCTATCTCATCCTTGTAAACTTTAGATTGAACCATATCAGGAATTAGGATATGTATAATGTCAGCCTTTTTGCAAGCTTCTGCTACAGACATCACTTCATGTCCGTCGTCCTTTGCCTTGTTCCAGCTAGAACCACCCTCTTTAAGTCCAACTATTACTTTGAGGCCAGAATCTTTGAGATTGTTTGCTTGTGCATCTCCTTGGATACCATATCCGATGATTGCGATTGTTTGATCTTTAATTGTGTCTAGACTAATATCAGAATCTTTCCAGGTCTGTGCCATTGAAAAAATTTTAGATTCTACCCATATATCTATATCTTGTATTCCTTATTGCATTTAACACACCTGACTTTCACGCCCTCAGAATCAAGGCGCTCAAACTTCTTTGAGCCACAATTTGTACAAATTGGGCATGCCCGTGCTGGCTTCACAGATTGTATTTTGATAAACTACATTTGAAGTTAATTGATTTTCCCACTGCCTATTATTCGTACTGTAGTGGATTCCGGTTTTATGAGAATACAAATATCATTTTTCTTATAGATAATTGGTTTTTCCAACGTTAACTTGAATGGTGATATGGATGAAATCTTTGCTGCCTTTATTTGAAGTCCAACGTTAAGAAGACACATCTGATTCTCCGAAATTTCTCCTTTGTAAAATGGTGACTGATTGAAATTAATCACAAGTTCAGTTTTTACTTCTAAGGAATCGTCAATTGTAAGAATGTCACCTCTTTGAATTTCATCCGGCTTGATTCCCTTTAGTGAAAGACCAACCCTTGCTGAACAAATTGCTTGTTTTACGTCATCGTCATGCATTTGAATGGACTTTATCATAATCTCAGATCCTGATGGCAAATGCCTTAGCTTATCATACTGATTTACTATGCCTTGTAATACTTTGCCTAACACAACAGTCCCAACACCTTTCACATCAAAACAATGATCTATCACAATTTGTGCAGCACCATCGCTTGAAACTGATGGAAATTTTGTCAATTCCTGTTTAATGTTTGGTGAATCAACTTTCTTGTAATTATTCAAAACTGTTCCTTTGATCATAGAATTAAGGCGATTTTCGTCTACTTCGTATGAATGACTAATTATACCATCTTTTTTTCCTAGCATATCCAATGCAATAATTTGTTCTCCAACATACTTGTCAAGTGATGCAATATAGAAAATTACATACTCTGCAATGTTTATTGCTTGTAACAAAGGTTGAATCTTTTCTGGGAATCCATTTGGAATAACCCATGTTCTAATAACATCAGACTCCTTTTTATCATAAAGTGTAAGATCTGTAACTGTACCTTTTTTGCCAAAATCATTTGCAATTGTCTGTTCTCCGAGAACAACAAAATTGATCGAGTTCATAATAATACACGTATTTGCTTCACAGATTATATTTTTGATAAACTCCATTTGTAAGTTTAGTTTCTGTACTAATTGATTTAGCCGATCATGATTATTTTTTTATAGTCGTAATTTATCCACCTAATTAATGGGAATTAATAGAAAGGGAGCTGCAATAGCAGTTGCTATAATAGCCTTCATAATCTGTATTGGTCTAGCCAGTTAATATCATAATTGTAATTATTTGTTGGCCAAGGCCAAAATTGCTTGACTGATTTTATGGAAATGACCTAAGGACCGCAGCATAACTTGCAAAGCGATGATTTTTTGGTTTTACCATTGTTTGAGTGTATTTTGATATTGTCTTTCCATGTGCTCCCATGTAGCCAATTGGAGTATCTACCCAATTCCAATCATCTACTAAACTGAGTACATCGTCGTATGGGCTGTAATAGTTTCTAATTTTTGTTGTAACAATTTTTTGTGTGGCAGAACCGTTTCTTGGACTTAGCGCGTTGCTAGGAATCGAACCTCCAAAAAAATAAACTGCCTCCAAGATTCCGCTATTTTTGGCGCTTCTTGCAAGATTTTTTATCGTACTCTGAATTACATGTGCACCAAGTGAATGTCCCATTAAGCGAATCTTTGTATCTGGACTTTTACGCTTAAAGTCAATGACAAATCTTGCCAAGTTTCTTCCGTTCTTGTTTGCTATGGTTATACCAGTATGCAATCTCATCATATACAGTACGCCTGCTGTGTTTGAATCATAACTATATCCTATTACATGATGTTTGTAACCAAGATGCACTAATCTTCTTTTTGCAATTACAAATTTTGCCAGTGCGCCAGAAGTATTGTTTCTAAGCCCATGAATCATTATGGTAATCTCCTTTGATCCAATTAATGCATCAAAATATCTTTTCGGGTACAATCTATATGATTCATTTTTTATTGTCATACCAGAGTAGATATCGTAAAATCCTCTGGTAGATATTCGAGGAAAAATCTTTTTCAATTTAGCTTGTGCCCCCAAGCTTTGACTTCTGTTCTTCTATAACTGACTCTTCCACTTTTTCAAACAATGGAGAAACTTGTCCTAGCTTGTGACCCTGTTTTAGCGTAATGCGTGAAATCTCATCAAACATTTCTGTTGAAACGTTACCATCCAATCCAAGCTGCGCCCAAATTTTTTGTGATGATTCTGGTAAGAATGGATAAATCGCTATAGCTAAACTTCTTACTGCATTAACTGCCAAAAAAACGCAGGACTTTGTGCCTGCACCATTCTTCCAGGGTTCCTTATGTTGAAAGTACTGGTTAAAGTGAGCTGAAAACTGTAAAATCTTTTTTAATGCTCTATCAAGATGATTTTCTTCCATTAATACGCTCAGTTGTGATGCAAGTTCATGGATCATCTTTTCTGATTCTTTATCCATGTCATCAAACTTCTCTGGATCTGGAACAATACTATTGAAAGATTTTACAGTAAAACCAAGCGCACGGTTAACCAAGTTTCCAAGATTTCCTATCAACTCAGAATTAATTTTTGTCGCAAACTCATCCCAGTTAAAATTAAGATCATCTTGTGAATATGGATTTATTGAAACAAGATAAAATCTTAGATAGTCTGAGGGAAAAACTTTCAAAAAGTCCTTAAGACCAATATACCAGTTTCTGCTCTTTGAAATTTTCTTTGACTCCAACGTAAGATGCCCTCTTGTTGGAATGTAATCAGGAAGTTTGTACTCTTCATCAATTCCTAAACGCATTGCAGGCAAAAACAGAAAGTGGTGATAAACAATATCTTTTCCAATAAAGTGATAGATATCCGCTTCGTTCCAAAATTTTTTCCCATCTTTACCATTATCATTCAGAAATTTTATTGTGGATGAAATGTATGCTAGATGATTATCAAACCAACCATAGAACACCTTTTCTTTTTCTCCATCAACTGGAACAGGAATGCCCCAAGATATATCGCGGGTGATATCCCAATCAATTAGCCCTTCTTTAATCCAGTTTTGGACATACTTCTTCACATCTTTTTGGAGATTTTGATTACTTTCAAGATATTTAGTGAGTTTGTCTGAAAAGTTTTTCAGCTTGAAAAAATAATGCTTTGTTTTTTCTTTAACTGGTATCTGTCCACAAATCGAACAGTGTGGATTTTCAATCTCTTCCGGCACACGACCACATTTTTCGCATAAATCTGAATATTGATCATTCGCCTTGCAGTATGGACATGTTCCAATTACATATCTATCTGGTAAAAATTTCTTATCTGTATTACAATAAAGTTGTATGATTTCATTTTCATAAATATGTCCAGCCTGTTCAAGTTTTTTGAAAACATCCTGTACAAACTGCCTATTTTCTAAAGAACTTGTTTTGTAAAAGAAATCAAATTTTATGTTAAATGCAGTAAAGTCTTCAAAATCACGCTTGTTCCAATACTCTACATATTCCTCAGGTGTTTTTCCTTCTTTTTCAGATTGTATTAGGATTGGAGTTCCAAAATCGTCAGACGCACATATGTAATATACTTCAACTCCTTTTTGCCTTAGAAATCTAGTTGTAACATCAGCTGGTAGATATGTGGATGCAACATGACCAAGATGAATTTCCCCATTTGCATATGGTAATGCACTTGTGATGATTGCCTTTGGGTTCATTTGATATAGATTTTATAAAGTTTAGTTAAGAAGTTTGTTCTTGTCAAAATAGTTAATATTAGTATGTAGATTCTGCCATACCTCGAAATGCAGGCATGCGTTTTTTCTTTCCACAATTTACACATTTGTACAGGAATTTTGTTTTCTTTCCGACCATAACTTTGTCAGAATCAAGGATTTCATGTGAAGTATGACTCATACAGTTTTCACACCATCTTTTTTCTGATTCCATCTCGTTTCCCATTATGAATAAAAGTAATTTTAGAAGTTACCAACTACCCATGTATTTGATCTGTTCCTTTGTAAGCTTGTCAATCTTAACATTCATAGCTTTCAGAGCATCAATTGCTATCTGCTTGTCTATCTCCTTTGGAACACTAACAACCTTTTTTGGCATCTTGTTATGGTTTTTCAGAATATAAAGAATTGAAAGCAATTGATTTGAGAATGATTGTGCCATGACTTCTGGCGGGTGACCTTCCGCAGCTGTTAAGTTAGCTATCCTACCCTCACCGATAAGATAGACTTTTTTGCCATTTTTTAGTACGCATTCGTCAAGATATGGACGAACCCGTCTAACAGATTTTGACTGCTTCAGAAGAAACTTAGAGTCCACTTCAACGTCAAAGTGACCAACATTTCCAAGTACTACACCATCTCTCATTGTTAAGATGTGTTCCTTTCTGATAATACTAGTCATTCCAGTAGTTGTTATGAAGATCTCACCAATTTTTGCAGCCTGTGACATTGGCATTACATCAAAACCATCCATATGTGCCTCCAGTGCTCGCACAGGATTTACTTCCGTCACGATAACTTTGGCATTCATTCCGCGACAGTTTGCAGCAACACCCTTTCCAACCCAGCCATAGCCTGCCACTACAATTCGTTTAGATGCAAGTAACAAGTTCATGTCCCGCAGATAACCATCTATTGTACTCTGACCAGTGCCATATTTTTTATCAAACATGCTTTTAGTATATGCATCATTAACTGAGATAACAGGATAGCTAAGCTTGCCATCTTTTTCTACATCTCTA
>JACNGK010000010.1:0-2847 GCA_014384145.1 Nitrososphaerota archaeon | reverse complement strand
ATTTCAATTTTAGTATTGTATTTTTTTCTTATTTCATCCATAACGTCATATGTTTCCTGATTTAGTCTTCCTGTGTCTAATGAAAAAACTCTGGCTTCTGGATTAATTTTTGATAACATATGAATTACACATACATCTTCAGCACCAAAACTTGATGCCAACGCAAGTTTAGGATGAATGTTTTCTAAACCCCATTGCAGTACCTCCTCAGGAGTTTTTAATTTATCATTTAATTCGGATATTTGTTCTGTGGTAAATTTTGACATAAAAATCATTTTTTGGTTTGTTTTATAATCATTACTGATATCAATCAATGACAATTCTAAAATTACAAACAAGTAGTGATATTACATGAAAAATGAGGTTTTAGTCATAGTATTCCCATCTATATTTTCTAAAAATAAGGTCAGTTCCCTTATGGCAAATATTAAAAAAGTTCTCAAAATACAAAACCAAAAATTTCGTAAAATAAGAAAAGAAGGCGATATAATAATAGTTGAAGCTGATGATCCAGTTTTTGCATCATCAGCCATCAACACATTATTCGGAATAAAAGGAGTGGCGATTGCAAAACGAGTCAACAATAATTTCGAATCGATTGTGAATGGTGTATCAAAGGCTACCGCAGATATTTTTCTTAAAGGTGAAAGATTTCTTTTGCAAATAGAGGGGTATGCCAAGGGATTTACAACTAAGGACATTGAGCTTGCAGCTACTTCGTCTGTAATAGAAAAGACTGCGGAAATGGGAATCAAACCGGGTACTAGTAAAAAATATGATAGAAAGCTTTACGTCTATCTGACAAAACTAAATGCCTACATTTGTATTTATTATGATAACGGACTCGGAGGAGTTCCCAACAACTCACAAAATAAGGAAATGGTATGTTGTATTTTTGATGAATTATCAGCGGTCTCATGTCTTGAAACAATAAAACAGGGATTTGATGTAAAGATCATAGTTTGTTATAGCAAAGATTCAGAATTGTTACATTTGGTTAGAATGGTTAATCAAATAATTCATAGAACAGTTAAACCAAAAATAAATTTGGAGTTTTACAAAATACCTATTAATAAAAAACTAACATCACTATTACTAGCAGAAATTACAACTAAAGTTTTAGTACGAACAGCAACTATAAGCAGTACCAAAAGAATTTCTTTAGGTCTATCCCCACTAATACATCCAGTTGATTTTGTTGAGAGCTTGATCAAACAAGCATACAACAATAACTTGGTTCCATATTTTCCTTTATCTGGTTTAGATGATAATGTGTTTGAAAGTGCTAGAGAGATTGGTCTAGAAAAATATCTAGACAGAATTAAAAAATTAGGCAGCTCAAGATTTTATGATTCCAAGCAGCCTGCAAAAAAAATTGAAAAAATTGTTGAAGAGTCCATCACGAGTAAAAAGACTGTCTCAGTTAATGTGGGACAAAATAACGTTCATGAGATCTTGGATGAAGTAAGATCAAATAATTGAAGATTTATGAAAAAAATAGGTCAGTTTATCTATCCTTGGGGAAATGGGCATTACACACGTATGATGAGGCTTGATGAGGTACTACCGAAATACCTCAATGAGGAGTTTGATACTCATTATTTTAGCAAGGGAGAAATTTACAAAAAACTACTTGAAAAGTTTCCAGATAAACGAAAGAATGTACATGAAGTTTTAATGCCAACTCCCATAGATGGGAAGGTTGGTCCGAGTGTTGCGTTATCCTTACTTAACATACTTTTTCCGGTGGAAGATAACCACTCATTAGTAAATCAAGTTAAAAACTACATGAAGAAAGAGAGAGAATTCTATGACAAGGAAAAATTTGATGTTGTGATAAATGATGGTGACATGGGATCTAATGTACTAGCTAAGAATAGAGGAATTCCTAGTCTTTTTGTAACAAATCAATATATGCCCAAGTTGTGGAAATCTCGAAGTTATTTGAAACCAGGACTGTATTTTATATCAAAACAAATTGCAAAGGCTACAAGAGTGTTAGTGGCTGACTCAGCTCCACCTCATACAATCTGTGAATACAACTTGAATTTTCCTGATGATATTAGGGATAAAGTCACGTATGTCGGCCATTTCTCAAATAGAAAGTTGGTAAAATCTACATCACAAACTGATTTGGAAAGGCTTGTTGATGGAGCAGATTTTGGATATTGGATGAGAACAGGAAATAAACCAACAAATGATGGAACCGGTCAAAGATATGAAGAAGTTTTTCATGAAAGTGAAATGAATGATGAAAGACGAATTATTTCTCATGCCAAGAATGACAAATCTATTGATAGAGTTGTTGGAAAGGATGGGAAAAAATATTCGATTGGAGAGGCATATGAAAAAAAGATTGATTGGATTCAAATTGATATTGGTTTTTTGACGGAGCAGGAAATGCAGACAATATTAACTGGATGTAAATATGTAGTAATCAATGGCTCTCATACAATAATGGGAGAAATAATGGGTATTAATTCAAAACCAATAATTGGTATGCCGATATATGATGAACATACAAATCAAATAAAATGGGCAGAAGAAAAGCAGTTGGGAGTTTTGGCTGAAAGTAAAAAACAAGTAATCAAAGCAATTCAAATGATAAGGCAAGATTATAACAAATATCAAGAGAAATTAGGAGTGTTCTCTGAAAATTTTGATGGAAACGGAGCAGAAAATACTG
The DNA here is from genome assembly GCA_014384145.1 of Nitrososphaerota archaeon. Taxonomy (GTDB): domain Archaea; phylum Thermoproteota; class Nitrososphaeria; order Nitrososphaerales; family Nitrosopumilaceae; genus Nitrosopelagicus. Next base: position 161 of record JACNGK010000010.1, on the reverse strand, counting down.
CTAAAATAGTCTCAGATGTTCTAGAAAGAAAGAAATAGTTTTAACATAATAATTTTTGGTAGTCTGGTACGTGGTATGTTCGATGGGCGAACTGACCTTAACGGGATGAAGATATAATCCACGTACTAGGCGTAATTTGTAGAAGTTGTTATGCGATCCTT
>JACNGK010000128.1:0-14422 GCA_014384145.1 Nitrososphaerota archaeon | reverse complement strand
AACATAATTTAAGTGAAAATTTTTTGAAGGCATAAATATCAATTTGTAAAGATTACTCTGTGAGTGGAAAAGATGAATCTGTTACCAGTAAGAATTCCTTAATGGGAACAAAATCAGGAAAGAAGATAATCAAACAGGGCTTATTCAAGTCTAAGGGATATAGACAATTCAAACAGTACAAGGAAGAATATGAGACAAAGTTTCCTGAATTTGCAACGCGATTTACAAATGCTTTATTACAACAGATCAAATCTGATTCATCTCCTAATGTCACGCAGCAGAAATTTGGAGAGGAAGTGGGCTCAACCGAAATTATTTTAGAATCATCACAAATTGATCCAATCAAGTCAAAGCTTGAAAGCTTCGACATTCTAAATGATAGGGTTTTAAGAATTCTAAATTCTAATTTTGTGAAAATGACTTTTCCTGTGTTTAATGCACTGTTTGATGCATCAACGGAATATTTTCAGGATAAAAATTCGGAACTCAGAGAAGATATTGTTGATGGGCACATTATAGCAATTGATCTCAGTGAGCCTATGGACAGAATTGTTGACAAAGATGAAGACTTGGATTATCTGGATGATTACAAGTTGATGAACCCATACATACTAAAGATAGCTAGAGAGAAAATTGCAAAAGGTGGAGAGGAAGTTTTAAAACAATTTGAAAATGGATTCAAGGATGCTAGAGTTGGCCAATATCTTGATACCAAATTAAAACAAAATCCTACGGCAATTACCGACAAAGAACTTGACGAGAGTTATAAAAAATATCGTTCTGTTATGGGCACAGCCGGTTCTAATATGGCACTTTCACGAGAGCCACTAGGAGAAATCTTTCGAATAGGAATGGGCAAAGCTTCCGAGTCAGTTGGATGTGGAAATGAGATTGAAGACTCTATTAGAGATAGGGCTGTAAAAATTCCATCATGGCCATTGTATTACAGTCTATCTACAAATGATGTCAAAAAGGGATTTGAATTAACTATGGAAAGAAGCCAAACGTATCTGGGTGATGCAAGAAAAGCACTTGAACTTTTGCCTGAAAACTTCTCTCACAGGCCATTTTTGGAATTTTTATTTTTAACAGTGGAACATTATAATGAATTTTGGTTTAAGAGATTGCAAAAGGAAAACATCTGGTCAGATCTTGCGACTAAATTACCAAAGTGATTTTTAATGATGTGGTCAGAAAAATACCGTCCAAATAACTTTCTTGATTTAATTGGTAATGAAGAGTCTAGGAAATTATTTGTGGAATGGTTTACAAATTGGAAAAAGGGAATAAAACCAATTCTGCTAGTTGGTCCACCAGGTATTGGTAAAACAACCCTAGCTAATCTTGCTGCAAAACAATTTGGTTACGATCTTATCAGTCTTAATGCGAGTGATGTAAGAAATAAAAAAAACATTAATGAGATTCTGAGCCCAGTTTTGGGAAACCAAACTGTCTTAGGAACTCCAATGATTTTCATCGATGAGGTAGATGGTGTACATGGAAGAGCAGATTATGGTGGTGGTGAGGCTATAATCAAGATCTTGAAGGAGCCTACTGTACCAATAGTTCTTGCCGCAAACACAGATTCATCAGACAAGATGAAAAGCATCAAAAAAGCTGTGAAAACAATAGAGCTGAAACCATTATCGCCAAAACTGTTGCGGCTTCACCTCAATAGAATACTGCAACTTGAGGGAGTAAAAATTGATTCTGATTCTTTAGCAAAACTTGTTACAAAATCAAGAGGTGATATTCGCTCCATGATTAATTTTACACAGGCAAGAGTTACTGGTTTTGATCCACCCACTGAAAAATCCTTTGAAACATTGGATGTTGAAGAAGGGATCAATGCGTTTTACAAAGCAAACTCGATCGATGAAGCTAGATCTGTTTTGTATTCTCTCAGAATAGATCCAAGAGAAAAAATTAATGCATTTTATTCTAGCATTATAACAAGCAAGATTTCTGTGGACGACATGCGAAATTTTTTGCAGGTGATTTCTGAAGCTGATATGTTATATGGGAAAATTATGAAAACACAACAATGGCGTCTATTACGATACCTAGATGCCATACTTTTGGGATTGTATAAAAAAAATATTCCTATTCGCTATTCAAAGTATAATCTTTCATGGCTACTTCTTAACAGACTCAGGTGGGATGGCACAAAAATAAAATCCATTATTGGCTCTCTGGCAAAAAAGATGCATGTTTCAAAAAGCACTTTTTCAACTTTTTATTTTCCATTCTTACTCTATTGTATTAAAAATAAAAAAATAGATTTGGAATTCGATGAATCATTAGAAGAAATTGTAGAGAAGGAGATTGCTTTAATCAAATGAGGAGAGAAAAGTATGCCTTCATGTAGAATCTGTAATAAACCACTAATTTGGAAAAAACCGTATAAGAAAGGGGATAGACCTGTGGAAAAAGACGGTTCTATTCATGATTGTTCAACAAAGAAAGAAAATGAAGATCTTAAGTGTATTATTTGTGATGGTTTGGTCGGGTGTCCAAATTGCGAATTTATCGAAAATTGCAATCCTCAATCTGTATCACCACTGTGTATATGTAAAAAATGTGAACAATTAGAGAATCCATTTATTTCATACAAAAAAGCGGTATCTGAAAAATTCCCTGTGATAAATCTTAAAATTTAACCAGAATTAGATGATCTGTTATCATGCATTCTGATAAAATTGATGGATTTTTAAAAAAAAGGAAGACTGCTGATCAGGCAGGTGGTCAAGATCGCATTTCCAAACAACATGAGAAGGGAAAACTCACGGCAAGAGAACGAATTAATCTATTACTTGATGAGGGAAGTTTTGTAGAGGTTGATGCTCTAACTACACATCATTATCATGAATATGATATGCAAAAAAAGAAGTTCTTTGGTGATGGTATAGTTGGCGGTTATGGAATAATTAATGGCAGACAAGTCTACGTTTTTGCTTATGATTTTACGATTTTAGGAGGAACTCTAAGCAAAATGGGTGCAAAAAAAATTACCAAATTAATGGATCATGCTGTACGTAATGGATGTCCGATTATTGGAATAATGGATTCAGGCGGTGCCAGAATTCAGGAAGGAATACAAAGTCTTGATGGATTCGGTGATATTTTTTATCATAACCAATTGGCGTCAGGTGTAGTTCCGCAAATCACTGCTAGTATTGGACCTTCTGCTGGCGGTGCAGTATATTCTCCAGCAATGACTGATTTTGTTATAATGGTAGATAAATTGGCAACTATGTTTGTCACAGGACCTGACGTTGTAAAGACTGTACTTGGTGAAGAAGTTTCATTTGATGAACTTGGTGGAGCTATGACGCATGGTACCAAAAGTGGTGTTGCTCATTTTGTTGCACAAAACGAGTATGAATGCATGGATTATATCAAAACATTACTTTCATACATTCCACAAAATAACACCGAAGAACCTTCAATCGTATCAAACGATGACGATCCAAACCGTCTGGATCACAACCTAATCAGCATGATACCTGAAGATTCATTGAAACCTTATGATATGAAAGAGATCATTCATTCAATAGTTGACAATCATAACTTTTTTGAGGTTCATGAATTGTTTGCCCAGAACATTATTGTAGGTTTTGCTAGGATGAATGGAAAAACGATCGGTATAGTTGCAAGTCAACCATTATACCTTGCTGGCGCACTTGATATTGATTCCTCTAACAAGGCATCACGTTTCATTCGATTTTGTGATTGCTATCACATTCCAATTCTTACATTGGTTGACACTCCTGGGTATATGCCTGGAACAGATCAAGAACATCATGGAATTATTCGTCATGGAAGCAAACTTTTGTACGCTTATTCTGAAGCAACAGTTCCAAAGATCACTATTGTGATTGGAAAAGCATATGGTGGAGCTTACATTGCGATGGGCAGTAAGAATCTTAGAACAGACATTAATTATGCGTGGCCAACTGCACGAATTGCGGTTCTTGGTTCTGAGGCAGCTGTTAAGATTATGAACAGGAAGGAACTTGCTAGTTCAAAGGATCCTGAAGCTCTAAAAAAACAATTGGTAGATGAGTTTACTGAGAAATTTGCAAATCCATATGTTGCTGCATCTAATGGAACAGTTGATACAGTTATTGATCCTGCTGAAACTAGACCTATGGTTATCAAAGCCCTTGAAATGCTTTCCAATAAACGAGACAGACAATTACCTCGAAAACATGGAAACATGAATCTGTGATTTAGATGATAAGTAAGGTACTAATTGCTAATCGTGGAGAAATAGCATTACGTGTCATTAAGACGTGCAAAGCACTTGGCATAAAGACAGTAGCTGTATATTCTGACGAGGATAGAAACTCTCTTCATGTAAAAAAGGCCACAGAATCATATCATATAGGCGAGGCTGCGCCTGCTAAAAGCTATCTTAATCAAGAAAAAATTCTTGAAGTCATGTTATCTTCTGGTACCGATGCTGTTCATCCTGGATATGGATTCCTTTCAGAAAATGATGACTTTGCACGATTATGTGAAAAGAACAAAATCAACTTTATCGGACCTTCTGCAGATTCAATGAATCTTTGTGGAGATAAGATGCGTTGTAAAGAAGCAATGCTCAAAGCAAAAGTTCCAACCGTGCCTGGAGGCCCAGGTTTAGTAAAGGATGCTGATGAGGCAGAAAAAATTGCAAATGAAATTGGCTATCCTGTAATGCTAAAATCTGTTTATGGTGGTGGTGGTCGTGGAATTAGAATTGTAAATACTGATCAAGAATTACAAGATGGATATGAAACAGTTACAGCAGAGTCAATTGCGGCAGTAGGAAAATCTGCAATCATTGTTGAAAAATTCCTAGAAAAAACAAGACATATTGAATATCAAATGTGTAGAGATCATCATGGTAATGCAGTACATCTCTTTGAGAGAGAATGCTCCATTCAAAGACGAAATCAAAAACTAATTGAACAAACCCCATCTCCTGCAGTCGATGAAGCCAAAAGAGAAGAAATCGGTGAATTAGTTGTCAAAGCGGCAGAAGCTGTTGATTATACTAACTTAGGTACTGCAGAATTTCTAAGAGCAGACAATGGGGAATTTTATTTCATAGAAATTAATGCAAGATTGCAGGTAGAACACCCAATCTCTGAAATGGTATCAGGATTAGACTTTGTTAAACTTCAACTAGATATTGCAAATGGAGAACCATTACCATTCAAACAAAGTGATCTTAAGATGAATGGGTATGCTATTGAATGTAGAATTAATGCAGAAGATACATTCTTAGATTTTGCGCCATCAACCGGTCCTGTTCCAAACGTTACAATTCCTTCAGGACCAAGTGTTAGATGTGATACATACTTGTATCCTGGATGTACTGTATCTTCATTCTATGATTCTTTGATGGCAAAACTCTGTACTTGGGGACAAACATTTGAGGAATCAAGATTAAGAATGCTAAATGCATTGAATGATTTTTACATTCAAGGTGTTGAAACATCAATTCCACTTTACAAAACAATTTTGAAAACAGATGAATACAAAAATGGTCAATTGTCAACTGACTTTTTGAAAAGATTTGGGATTATAGATAGACTAAAAGAAGATCTAAAAAACCAAAGAAAGGATAAACAACTTGCAGCAATTGCCGCAGCTGTAATGCATTCAACATTTTACCAAAGCAAAGTAAAATCATCAACTGTTACAAACCCACGGTGGAAAAGCCGAATGGATAGATAAGAAATGGAATTCAAACTTGAAGACATAGAAGAAACTTTCAATGGAGAAATTGTTAGTAAGATTTCAAATAATGAGTATCTAATTAAGATTCAGGATAAAGAACATCACATCCAAATTCTTGATATTAATTCTCGTGGAATGGAATTCGTGTTGGATAATCACTATCACAACGTAAACTATCTCGAAAATCAAACTGGAGAAATGAAGATCGTTCTAGATGGAGTACCACTAACAATTAACAAGAATTCCAAATTTGATAAGATTGTTTACAAGAGTTCAGGCGGGGCTGATGTTGGTTCTGCGCAGAAAAGCCTGAGAAGCCAAATTCCTGGAAAAGTTGTTTCTATAGAAGTCAAGGTTGGTGATAAAGTCAAAAAGGGTGATGTTGTGTGTGTTTTGGAATCAATGAAGATGCAAGTATCTGTCAAATCACATAAAGACGGTGAAATAAAAATTCTAAAAACAAAAGAAGGAAACTCCGTTAACAAAAATGATATTTTAGCTGAAATAGAATAGAATTAATTTCCTTTTTTGAGAAAATCTATAATCTCTTGATAGTTTGGTTCTTTTAGTGGGTCCTCTGAAATCCATTTGTATAATATGATTCCATTTTTATCAATGATGAATACAGAGCGTTTTGCAAAATTATAGTCCTTTAGATGCAAAAGGTCTGGCACTAAAATATCATAATCTTTTATCGTTTTGCTATTGTAATCACCAAGTATTGGGAAGCTAAAATTATTTTTTTCGGCAAATGCCTTGTTTGCAAATGGACCATCATTACTAATTGCAACAACATGTGCACCAAGATTTGAAATATCATTCCACGAGTCTCTAAAAGTACACAGTTCGGTCTCACAAACTGGAGAACTAGCAGCTACAATAAATGACAAAACTACTTTTTTATCCAAAAACTCACTCAACTTCCGCATTTTCAGATCAGTATCTGCAAGCTCAAAGTCTGGGGCAGAATCTCCAACATTTAAGACCATAAATTAATTCCCAAAGTGCACTATATCAATTGTAAGAAACATGGACTGAATTGACATTTTTGGATCGTTAATAATCTAAATAGATTTTTATATTCTCCAACGAGACTCAAGCTACTTTGGTAGGCGAAACCGTTGCAGGTTACAGCAATGTATTATTCATGTTTGGCTTTGCAGTGCTAGCTTTAGCCCCAGCTCTTGTTATATCTAGAATGATTTCACCACGTACAAAAAGTAACCCAGTCAAATTCTTGCCCATGGAATGTGGTCAAGTTCCTTCAGGGGCAGGACGTACTCACTTCATGATGCAATATTATGCCTACATCCTAATGTTTGTTATATTCGATGTAATGGCTATCTTCTTGTACGCATGGGGTAGCACATTATTAGATCTACCAAAAGAAGCTACACTCCCAATACTTGCCTTCTTAGGAATAATGTTCGCCGCAATGGCATTTGCACTTTATCAAACAAAGAGGAAGAACATATGGTAGACGATCTTGTAACATCAAAACAGTCCAAGGGATTAACCATAGTAGATCAAATTAATTCTCACAACGCTAATGTCTTTATTGGAAAATTAGGCGATATACTTTACAAAGCGGTTGATAAGCCATTGGGAATGGCCATCAACTGGGGACGTTTATGGTCTTTGTGGCCTGTTCACATTGAGACTGCATGTTGTAGTGTGGAGTTTGGTGCAGCATCAGGTCCAAGATATGATGTGGAACGATTTGGAATTATAGAGGCTTTTGGAAGTTTAAGACAATGTGATCTTGTGGTTGTACAAGGCACAATTACCAGAAAGATGGCACCAAGGCTTCGTTTGGTATATGATCAAATGCCTGAACCAAAATATGTTATTGCAATGGGTGCGTGTGCTATCACTGGAGGATTATATTTTGATTCATACAATGTATTGCCTGGAATAGATGGCATATTACCTGTAGATGTTTACGTACCTGGATGTCCTCCAAGACCAGAAACTCTGATTCAAGGATGCATGTTACTTCAAGAGAAAATTAAACGGATGAAACCACGGTAAGTGACTAAAATGAGTTCTACCGACAGCACAGAGATTGCGAAGACTGATGACTCATCACTTGCTTCCGATCTCGATAAATCATTATCTGATTCAATCTCAAAAAAGTTTTCAAACGTTGAAATTGCATATGTAAAACCAGACAGAATTCGTGTAAATGTAAAAAAGGAAGATATTATTGATGTTGCATCTTTTATTCGTGACGAACTTAATTTTGATCACGCCGAGTCAGTAAGTGGAGTTGATTATCCAGAAGACAAACAAATTGAGGTGGTGTATCACTTGGGTTCCTACACTGATACATCACTTGATAAAAAAATTCTTGCTTTAGCTACACGAACACCACGTGAAGATGATCCACATCCTGGTAACGATAATACAGTACTACCAAGTTTGCGCGATGTTTTTCCAAGTGTTTCATTTCATGAAAGAGAGTGTTTCGAAATGTTAGGAGTTTATTTTGATGGTCATCCTGATAATAGACGGTTATTATTACCAGAAGATTGGGCAGATATGCCACCACTCAGAAAAGACTTTAGGATTAAGGGTAGATAAAAATGAGCAACCAAGTATATCCAAAGGATAAAGAAGTTCTTCCGGGTCTTCAGATAGAAAAAGTTGATGATCGAATAATGACTCTTAATGTTGGTCCTCAACATCCGGGTTCCGGTCACATGCGAATCATCATCAAAGTTGACGGTGATTATATTGTTCACACTGATCCAGATCCTGGTTATGTACATAGGGGAGAAGAAAAGATGGCTGAATATAGAAATTATATAACAAACATTCCTCATCTGGAAAGACCGGTTATTCATGATTCATGTAATATTTTATATCCATACTGTCTTGGGGTTGAAGAATTACTTGGGTTAGAGGTTCCAGAACGAGCTAAGTATCTTAGGGTAATCGCTGCTGAACTCAATCGATGTGTGTATATAGAATATTGGCTTGCCATCTATGGTATTTTCCTTGGTCATTCTACAATGTTCATGTGGCCTGTTGGAGATCGTGAACTATTGATAGACCTATTAGATAAGATGACGGGAGCACGTGTTACTCATGCGTACTTTGTTCCTGGTGGAGTCAGAAATGATGTTCCTCCCAACTTTGAGGATGTATGTTTGAGACAAGTAAACTATTTTGAGAAAAGGCTTAAAGAATATGCTGATGTTTTTTACGACAATCCAATTCTAATTTCAAGAACTAAGGATACAGGTGTTTTATCACGTGAAGATGCCATTAAACTTGGTACAACTGGTTCTGTTTTGCGTGCAAGCGGTGTGGACTTTGACATTAGAAAGAAAGAACCATATGATGTTTACGAAGAAATGGATTTTCAAACTAATGTTCTAAAAGCAGGTGACTCTTATGCTCGTTCTAAAATTCCTTGGCTTGACATGTTTGAAAGTTGTAGAATAATTAGGGATGCACTGAAAAAGATGCCAAAGTCTGGTTCTGTCAGAGTAAAACTAAAACCAAAGCCAAAGGGTGGAGACACTGAGGTTTATCGTAGGGTTGAATCAGGCAGAGGTTCACTTGGAATGCACATTGTTTCACGTGGCATGCCACAGCCGTACAGACTAAAGATCAGCGTTCCTTCATTTAGAAATTTGATTGCTATGCCACATCTACTTACAGGCGAAAAGCTTGGAAATATGCCAGCTGTTTACTGGAGTTTAAACTATTGGCCAGTGGAGGCAGATAGATAAATGTCAGTAATTGCACCCAAGTTTAGACTTGGTTATCTGGTAAAAGGTATTACCGACAATATATTTTGGATTATTGTACTACTTACTTTGATTGGCATTCCAGTAGTTCAGATAGTTCTGATCTACATAGATTTTCCCGTAATTGATGGAGAAATTTGGAACCCATTTAGGGTATTTGATGCCATGACGCATCCAGAAAGAGCATTACCACTTGTAAAAAATTTCATGCAAACTGATCTTTTCAAAGTTGTGGCATTTCCTGGATTTGGATTTGCAGCCTTGATCGCAGCTGCGGTTATATTTGTCGAAAGAAAGATGTTGGCAAAACTACAGCTAAGAGTAGGACCATTTTACTGTGGAAAAGTTGAGGGCATCCTACAACTAATGGGCGATGGTTTAAAATTAATTTCCAAGGAAATAATAATTCCAGCAAAAGCTGACAAGCCACTTTTCTGGGCAGTCCCTGTTCTGTTTGCCGCAACCGCAGGCGCATTTGTTGCACTGATACCTGTTGCACCTGGATGGGTTGTAGCTGACATTGATTTGGGCTTGTTAGCTGTATTTGCTGTAATAGGATTTTTCCCAATAATTACCATTTTAGCAGGATGGGCTTCTAATAGCAAATTCCCGTTTATCGGAGGCATTAGGGCCCTTTACCAAATGGTTTCATTTGAAATTCCGTTAATTCTCTCACTTTTGGGAATTGTAATGCTAACAGGAACTCTTAATTTATCTGAGATTGTTGAGAGTCAAGTCAATTTCCCATGGATTATTTTTATGCCGATTGGAGCAATTGTATTTTTTATTTGCATACTTGCTGAACTTGAAAGGATTCCATTTGATCTGCCTGAAGCAGAAAGTGAAATTGTAGCAGGTTGGCTAACTGAATTTTCTGGAATGATGTACGGTCTTGTTCAACTAGGCTCTTATCTCAAGCTTTACGCCTTTGCAGCACTTTTTGTTGTGTTGTTTCTAGGTGGATGGAATGGTCCATCGGTTTTTCCAATGGAGCCAATGGCTGAAGTTATCACAGATGGTATTGTTCTAATGCCAGACGCTCTTGTTGTAAAAGACATTCCAGGTCTGCCATTGTTCGCAGGGGAGATGATAAACGGAACAATTTGGTTTATTCTCAAAACAGCTGGAGTAATCTTTTTCATACTTCTTCCAAGGGGAGTTTTTCCACGTGTTAGAATTGATTTGCTGTTAAAAATTGGCTGGTACAAGTTGATTGTGCTAGCTTTTGTTAATATCTTCATTGCATTAGCTTTGGTGTACGGTGGCATCATAGGACCAGGAGGTATACTGTAATGGGAACTGCATCTGGAATAATTAAGGCGCTTAATTCTGGCATTAAACATATTGCAACTAAGCGATTTACATTTAGATATCCTGAGCAGAAACTAAAGTTTGTAGGAGATGGTTATCAGTATGATCCTAATAGCGGTGTGGGTATAGCCGGCTACAAAGGACGCCACATACTTTTTCATGACAAATGTACAGGATGTCAGCTTTGTGCTATTGCTTGCGAGGATATTGCTGAAGCAATAGCTATGCCAAAAGTAGAGGAAGAATGGAAACACAACAAAAAGGCCATAATGCCTCAGATAGATTATGGTAAGTGTGTATTTTGTGGGCTCTGCGTTGATGCATGCCCTTTCTATGCTTTGTACATGACAAATGATTACGAGTTATCTTCATTTACCAAAGAAGGTCTAATCTATACTCCTGCACAGCTACAAGTAAAACCAAAAGTTGACCAAGATGTAGAAATTCAGATTGATGAAAAGGGTGCTAAACATGGTTGACGCACTTTTTCTTGGAATTGCAGTTTTAACAATAGTTTCTGCAATAGCAGCACTTGAGATGCGCTCACTAATTTATGGCGGCATAGCTTTAATGGGAACATTAGGAGGTATTGCAGGCTTTTTCATTCTGTTAGATTCGCCATTTGTAGCATTATTCCAGATTGCTGTGTATGTAGGTTCTATTGCTGTACTGATTTTGTTTACTATTATGCTGGTAAAGAGGGAATTAATCTTTCAGAAGAAAGAGGATCCAAAACGAAGGTATGCGGGAATAGGTCTTATGTTGATAATAATGATCTCATTAGGAGCTCTAATATTCAATTCAGGTATTTCCTCTATCACCACTGAGGAACCATCGGTTGACTACAGAGAGATTGGTAAGGACTTTCTGACATATTATTGGCCTGCGCTTGTTGTTATGGCGCTTGTATTATCAAGTTCAATTACTGGTGCGATGGTATTGGCACGAAGACATGATGGAGTAGAAGATGAGCAACGAACTGATTGATTTTGTAATTGTTTCTGTTGCCCTTTTGGCAATTGGTATTTATGGTTTATCAGTAAAGCGAAATTTCATTCGAATGCTATTTGCGGTTGAAATTATCATAAATGCAGCTAACCTAAATCTAGTTGCATTTGCAAGATTTTTACCACACAGCGGTGGGCAAACATTTGCATTATTTTCCATCGCAATAGCGGCTGCAGAAGTTGCAGTTGGACTTGCACTTATCATTGTAGCATACAGAATGTACAAGAACATCGATGTAGCTGACTTTAGGAGCTTGAAAGGATAATGGAATATGCGTTACTTCAGGCAGTCTTCCTGCCACTCCTACTCTCACCTCTAGCCTATATTATTGGAAGATATGTTGGTCATACTGCCGCAACCTGGTTTACATTTGGATTATTACTCTACTGTACAATTCTAGTTATCACCGCATCTATTGATGGAACATACGAAGAACATTATCCTTGGACTGAACTCTTTGGCGAATTTGGATTGTTGCTTGATGGTTTGGCTGCTCCGTTTGCAATAATGATATACGTTCTGTGTACAATACTTGCGTTATATTCCAAACCTTACATGCTACACAAATTTCAGGATTTTTTCAAAGAGCAAGCACCAAAACCTGTCTATCAAAGTGATGGAACAACCTTACAGTCAATATCTCTAGAAAAATTTGTAAACAGGCAGTCTGGCGTGTATTATGCACTATTTCTAGTTTTTTCAATGGGAATGCTTGGAACAGTACTTGCAACAAATCTGATTGAATTTTACATATTCTTCGAAGTCATGCTAATTCCAGCATTTCTTTTGGTTGGCTTCTGGGGCGATTACCCAAGACTGAGAATTGCGCTCATGTTCTTCTTCTGGACACATGTTGGTGCAGTAATTCTTCTCTTAGGATTGTTAGCTATAGGTCTTAGCGTTGGCAGCTTTGATTTCGCTGACATTAATGAGGCTGATATTCCACCTGATATTCTATTTCCTGCAGCTGTAGCAATCATAATTGGTTTAGGTGTAAAACTTGCAGCATTTGGATTTCATATCTGGTTACCATATGCTCACGGGTCTGCACCAACTCCCATCAGTGCTTTACTTTCCCCTGCAATGATCGGAATTGGAGCGTATGCACTCTTTAGGTTAATTGTTGAATTTTTACCGCAAACATACGCTGATCTATCCATTTGGCTTACCATATGGGGTGTGGGAACGATGTTCTACGGTGGCGCAATGGCATTAATGCAAGATGATATCAAACGAGTCTTTGCATATTCTAGTATAAGCCAAATGGGCTATCTTCTATTTGGAATTGGTTCCATCTCTGTACTTGGTCTGGCTGGAGCAGAAATGATGTATGTTTCTCACGCACTTGGCAAAGGTTTGCTCTTCATGTCAGCTGGTATCATAATTGTACAAGTGGGTACGCGAAGCCTTTCAAAACTTGGAGGACTTGGAAGTAAATTGCCAATAACTGCTGTATGTGCAGTGATTGGGGCTCTTACAATTATGGGTGTACCACCTACTAGCGGATTTATGGGAGAATGGATGTTGTTTTACGGCGTATTAGAAACTGCACTGGAAGAAGGAAATGATGTGAGATCCTTAATGTTTGCACTTGGATTGGTAGCCACAGTTCTTACAATGTCGTATATGCTTTGGATGTTAAAGAGAGTCTTTTTTGGAAAACTTCCCGAAAATTTTTCCAAAGTAAAAGAAGGCAGTTGGTATATGCTTTCACCAATGATGGTACTTGCCGGATTTACAATCGTGCTTGGAATTTATCCTGACATTTTCTTATCAAAAATCATGCCATACATGCAGGGGGTTTTGGGAGGATAAAAAATGGCTACAGAAGTTATTGCAACTGAAGGCGAAGCAATCTATGCATGGATGATATGGATTCTTCCGTTCATTGCCGCTCTAATTATTCCTGCAGTTGGAAAGTTTTCAAAAATTTCAACTGGAAGGATTGCTGTTGGATTTGCTGCAATGAGTGCTATTTCAGCTGCAGTGTTATTACCAATGGCACTTGACGGGCATGAGATTCATGATCAGATTGATTGGATTTCTGCTCTTGGCTTAAAGGCTGGAGTTTTAGCTGATCCTCTTTCAATAATTATGGCAAACGTTGTAGGATGGATTTCATTCCTGATCATGTGTTACAGTACTGGATACATGAAAGGAGACAGGGACATTATTCGATTCTGGTTTTGGATGATGTTCTTCATCGGTTCTATGCAACTCATAGTATTATCTGATAATTTACTTCAACTCTTCTTTGGATGGGAGGGAGTAGGGCTTGCATCTTATGCTTTGATTAGCTTTTGGTATCGCGATAAGAAGAAACACCACGTTGGACAAGAAGGTCGTAGTGCACTTGGTGTTATGGAATACTTTTCCCCAACACATGCTGGAATGAAGGCTTTCATCATGACCAAAGTAGGTGACATAATGATGCTTGCTGGAATGTTCCTCATCTTTGCATTTGCTGGAACATTTGGATTAAGAGAACTAGTCAACGAAACTGGTTGGGCAGTTGAAATGTCTGCTCAAGGATTACTGGTTCCCGCCTTTGTACTGTTGTTTGGTGGTGCAATGGGTAAATCTGCACAATTCCCACTTAACGAATGGCTTTTAGA
>JACNGK010000127.1:0-2895 GCA_014384145.1 Nitrososphaerota archaeon | reverse complement strand
TAAAATCGAAGGAATTAAACGGTGTGAGCCTGATAGTATTCAGTGAAAAACAATCAATAAGTGTATAATGCGAACAAATGCATTTGGACGCAATGATAATTATAATGCTTTGTACTGTTCGCTCCATTTGTAATATGCCCTTATCATATCCATGGAAACGCTAGGTTTTCTTCTTAGTATGGTTTCTCTAAAATCCTTCATTGTTATATCACGTGGTTTGGATGGATTTTCACCCTCCACTGGTTCTTTGTATGTGGTTGTGCTAAACATCTCATTCACAACTTTAAGCTGAACAGATTGACAAATATCCTTGATATCACTTGCGCTATATCCATCAAAAATTGATGCTAAAGTATGAGAACGTACCCTGCCGTCTAGTTGTAATTTGTTTGTGTAAAGTTGGAAAAGTTTTTCTCTGGCTTCAAGTGTTGGTAATGAAACGTATATCCTTTTTTGGAACCTACGCAAAAATGGATGATCAAGACTCCAGGGTTTATTGGTTGCGCCAATTACGTATAACTGCATATCCTTTCCCTTACCGTTAATTCCATCTATTTCTGTTAGAAATTGATTTCTGCTTCTTACCTCACCGCCAATCTCATTTGTACGTTCACCTAAAAGTGAGTCAAGTTCATCAATGAATAAAATTACAGGTTTGCCCTCTCTCTCGGCATAACTACGAGCCATTTTAAATAATTTTGAGACATTTTTTTCTGCCTCACCAAGCCATTTGCTCATCATGGATGAACCATCTACATTGATGAAATAACCATCAAGTTCATTGGCAGTTGCAGCAGCAAGAATTGTTTTACCACAACCAGGTGGACCATATAATAAAATTCCTCTTGGCCAACCTAGTGGAAATAAATCTGATCTTTTAGATGGATAAACTATTGACTCACGTAATGCATTTTTAGCATCATCAACACCAACCACATCAGCCCATCTAACATCTGGCTTTTCTTTCATTAGCATGTCCTCGAAACTATTTTTCGTATTATTTGCAAGAGTTGCTCTCTGCTCCTCTGGTGATGCTGCAGAATCAACTACTGGTTCAACATCAGTTATTGATGTGCTCTGTAGTGACTTTATTCTGTTTTGGTATGATTTCATACGTTCTGTATAGATTTTGTTTAGTTGGCTATCCGGATAAAGGCGCATTAATTTGAGCAATGTTTCTGACGCCTTTTGATAATTAGTTATTGCCATCCCACGTGCCCCCTGTGCATCATATTTTATTGCACCAGTAGCATATTGACTGGCAGATTTTTCTAGTTCCTGTGGGGCCATATTCATCTAAATTACCAGATATCTAGTTTCGATTTAGTAAGGTACTCTAGATTGTAAATATCTGTATGAAATCTAGTGAAATTATTTACACTATTCTCTGTTTCTGCCTGAAATTCAATAAAACTGAAAGAGAAATTACGGACTAAATGATTCTGGAAGATATATGATAGACCATTTGTTTTTGTCTATCTATTACCAAGACGCGAATTCATTTCGCGCACAAATTTTTTGATTTTATCTTTTGGGATAACAGCTCCACATGCTTTGTCATGCCCACCACCAGAACCACCCAATTCAGAAGAAACAGTAGATACTAATTTTCCTAGATGAGTTTTGCATGATGGTGAACCTCTTACAGACACTGCATAAATTCCCTTATCAGTACGTTCTTTATACGCAATACCAACATCTTTGCCTGAAAAACCAAGTACAAAATTAACAGCGCCGCTTGCACCTGAATCAAGAACTTCCATATGAGCAAGGTTTTTTAAAACTTTCATAGACTTTCTGACCTTTGACATTATTTCAGCAAGTTTTCCAACTTGTATTTGAGCAAACTCATATGTATTGGGGAGTTCATGTGGGAATTTTGATTCTGATAATTCGTCAACCAAATAAAGAAGATAATCAGAATCTTTTTGGTGTCCATGTATGTTGTACGTTAAGACTGTAGCATTGATCAATGCAAATTGTCGATCATACATTTGTAAAAGTTTTGAAGCTATTGGTCTGTTTTCCATATAGTCGGTTATCGCACCACATGCAGCAATAAATGTAGAATGTTCTGATAATTTTTTCTTAAATGCATCATAAACAAGAACTGCAGTACATTCAGAAATATCATGAATCAGATTCACATTAATTTTTTTAAGTTTTGTAGCTACCTTTGGATCTATATCATGGTGATCTACATACGTTACAGAGATTCGTTTTTTTCTTAATTCCGTAAGTAAATCAACAAAACTATCATTGGTTTGTTTATTTAATCCCACATCACAAATAAACAATTTTTTTAATTTTAGATCATTTCGTAGTGCTTCTAACTCATCCATCATCCCAGGATAGTCCACAAGTATTGTATCACCACCAAATGCTTGCTTAATTAATGCAGCAGAAGAAATTCCATCTGCATCTTCCTTGTGTGAAACACAAAGAATTTTAGTTCTTTTTGATTTTGTAATCTTAGATGAGATTTTTCTTACGGTTAATTTTTTAGATTTAGTAGCCATGTGAACAAATCATTGAAACCCTCATTTAAATTTAGAATCACAGTATTATTTTGAAAAGAGTTTGTTGGTTGTAATATCTTGCTTTTGTGGGATTTGATCTGGAACATTACATATATCATAAAACCAAATTCCATCAAGCTGGGTACTAATGTCGGCTTGTTGTAATTTGGCTAATTCTTCTGGAGATGCATTCAGAATACGCTCATCCATTAATTGCAATAATTTACGCTCTTCTTGAGACATAGTAATGTGGTTAAAATTAATCTTATAATTACAAATGTTGTTGGATTAGACAAAATACTTAATTTTCAAAACGTAATTCAAGTGGACAATTTAAAAGTACTATTGTCTCAAAGGTGATATGGATACAAAAAAC
>JACNGK010000050.1:0-14594 GCA_014384145.1 Nitrososphaerota archaeon | reverse complement strand
TTAAATTGTTACATGTGTTTTTTTTGCTGGGCTTGTGGCGCAGAGTCGAAAGACGCGCAATATGGATAGCGTGGTAGCCTCCTAAGTTGCAGGTCGAGGGATCGAAGCCCTCCAAGCCCGTCTTTGAATTTGGTTATAGCTTCTAGCAATTTCAAAACCTATTAGGGCTATTGTAATTATCAGCGTGTGGATAAATCTGATGTTTGTATTTGCAAGTGCCACCTTGGTGGTGCTGTCAGTTGCCCTGGCTGCAAAGAAAACCATGGTGATGGGCACAAGTGTGAATGTTGTTAATAACGTTTTATTCAGCTAATCTTCCGTCAGCAGTATAAACAATATTTTTGCTTAATTTTTTGCTAGGCTTTTTGCTAGGCTTTTTGCTAGGCTTGTGGCCGCCATGCGCATAATCTGCACTTTTCTGGGCTACAAAACAGACAATAGTTAAGAACCACATGATGGGCACAGCCAAAATAAACACTAGATCATATACAGGTGATAATTCCACAAACATTGGCCAAAGTAAAGTCAAAACTGATGCAAAAACAGCGCAAACCAGGGTGGCTAGGTGATTATAGAGCAAGCCCATACGGTTAAAAAAAAATTAGTTGAATATAACAGTAATGTTGATTTTTTAGAATGGTAAAAAATGAGCCCAAAACTGTGTTTTAAACACTAGGAACAATAGTTTGCTGGGCTTCAGATTGTAATACTTTGATTTTTGTAAGCAATTCGTTTCTTAGATCTCTAGCTACGCGTCTGACAGTAGGTCTTGGAACGCCCAGCTTATCAACAACTTTCGAGTAAATGTCTTGCTTGTCTGTAACGCCTTCATCAAGCAAGGAATTGATTGCTTCTTTGATAACTGTGCTTTGATTGGTACGATTCACAAAAATGGTTTTCCGTTGATCTATATAAGATTACTTTGAAAAATCTGTCAGAGATAGTTATTTATTTTAGGAAGTGTTAGAGGGTTTTTTTATAAACAGATCCCAAAGACTCTTAACCCAAAATTAAAAATCAAATAAAATGACTGATGCTATAATAAAAACAGATTTTGGAAGTATAAAATTTAGTTTGCTGCCAGATATAGCGCCAGAAACAGTAAGAAATTTTTTAGCGTTAGCAAAATCTGGATTTTATAATGGAACTTTGTTTCATAGGGTAATACCTGGCTTCATGATTCAAGGAGGCGACCCAAACACCAAAAATCCTGACAAAAGCATGTGGGGACAAGGTGGACCTGGACATAATTTAAAAGCTGAATTTAGCCCAAGATCTCATCTTCGTGGAATCGTATCAATGGCGAGAGCTGCAGATCCAGATAGTGCGGGGTCACAGTTTTTCATTGTAACTAGTGACAGTACGTTCCTAGATAAGCAATATACAGTATTTGGAGAAGTTGTTGATGGTATGGAAGTTGCAGATAAGATTGTTAATCTTCCTAGAGATGGTAATGATTGTCCAAAGCAGGAAGCCAAAATGCTTGAAGTTACAATATCTGAATAATAAATAGCCTAATTTGCTAACAGTTCTTTTTGTACAAAGTAAAAACTTCTATCAGATTGTTTGCCTTTTGTAAGTTCTTTACTAAATGCCATCTTTGCAAGTATTTTGGATGCGTCTAATGGGTTTGCAATCCAACCATGTTCTCTCAACTCATTTACGGTTTCTGATACAGTTCTAGGTTTATCAAAAAAAGAATTTTTTGATAGAATCATCAGTTTCCCACGTAATTCATTTATTGGAACAAAAACCGGTTCACCAAACTCTGGCTCATAAACTTCGGCGTTTTCGAGCGAATCTAGGGCATTACTTTCTCCAAGATTGTACTCATTTGGATACGGCATGATTCTTGCACTACTTTCTTGTAAAAGTGCAGAAATATCTTCAATGACTTTTCTTATGGTGTTGTTATCTACGTAAAAATCTCTGGAGTCAATTTCAATTTCATTATCTCCAATTCTAAGTTTAATCTTAGCCAATGAGATGATAGCCGTAAATTTTCATTTATTTGGTTAGCTCTAAGTAGCTTAAAGAATGCATCAAAATTTTTACACATTATTCTTGCTAGCCTTTTGAAAGGGATTTATACGAAATAATAAGCCACGATAATAATGCTAACTGTTTTTGGCTCAACAGCGCTTGATACCATCAGGACACCAACCAAGGTGTTAAAAGATGTACTTGGTGGCGCTGCAACCTTTGCTAGTATTTCAGCCAGTTTTTTTGTAAAACCAGGACTGATTGCAGTTGTAGGAAAAGATTTCCCAAAAAAATATCATAAAATTTTAGCTGAACGCCTTGACTTAAGCGGTCTTTCTATAAAAGATGGCAAAACTTTTCGATACTCTGGAAGCTATGACAACACTTTAAGCTTGAGAACTACGTTGCGCACAGATCTAAACGTACTAAAGAACTTCAAACCTGTTGTACCGGAAGAATATAAAAAATCCAAGTTTGTGTATCTTGCGAACAACGATCCTGATCAAAACAGATCATTGATTAAAGAATTTGACAATGTCAAGTTTTCAATGTGTGACACAATAGATTTTTGGATATCTACTAAGAGAGCATCCGTTGTGAAGATGTTCAAAAGCGTTGATGCAGTAGTGATTAATGATGAGGAGGCAAAACTACTAACAAAGGAATTCAATCTCATCAAGTGTGCAAAAAAAATTATGGGTTGGGGAGCAAAATATGTTATTATTAAAAAGGGTGAACATGGTTCACTTTTGTTCTTTGAGGATGTTGTTTTTCCTTCCGCTGCATTTTCCCTAGAAAAAATAGTTGATCCTACAGGTGCGGGTGACTCGTTTGCTGGCGCCATGATGGGATATCTTACCAGTAAGAACAAAACAGATCTTGCCGCAATTAAAAAATCTGTGATCTATGGCAATGTAATGGGTTCGTTTGCCGTTGAAGGTTACGGTCCTGAAGTATTATTACGAATAAAAAAATCAGATATTAAGAAAAGAATGACACAGTATGAAAAAATGACTCGTTTCTGAAAAGTTATACATGTTAACAAGATGTGTGTGATATGGAAGATAAGTTAGAGGAAATTTTTTCTCTTCAAAAGGGACTGACTGAAATGATGAACTTGGATAGATACCCGGATGATACTGAAGGTAGGATTTCTGCTCTATGTACTGCAATGATCCATGAAGCAGTGGAGCTGCAACGTACTACAAACTGGAAGTGGTGGAAAAAACCTACGGAGTTCAATCAAGCGGAAGCCAAGGAAGAGTTAGCAGACATTTGGCATTTTCTGATTCAGGCGTCATTAGAGCTAGGTCTAACTCCAGATGACATTTTGAAGGAATATCAAAGGAAAAATGAAATTAATAGACAGCGGCAAAAAGATGGTTATTAGATTAGTTTCTGCTGTCTGAGAGAATCTTTCTCATTCTTGCCAAATCTTGTTTTCTTACTTTTGGATGTATTGGTAAGCTTAGGACATGAGAAGCTGCCCACTCTGTATTTGGAAGGTGGAGTTCAGTTTTGTAGTATGGTGTTTTGTGAATAGGTGGAGAATAGTAAATTCTTGCTCCTATTCCAGAAGAGTTTAGTTTCTTCATTATTTTGTCCCTGTTTTTTACAGCAATGGTGTACAGATACCAGTTTATAGTTTCATTTTTTCGCTGCTGTGGTAGAGTTACATCATCATTTTTTAAAAGATCAGTAAGAATCTGCGCATTCTTTTTTCGCTGGCTTATTAGGCGAGGTAATTTTTTCATTTGAATTTTTGCTATAGCTGCACTAATCTCAGAAAGTCTAAGATTCAGACCTAGTCTAGTTGTAAGGTTGTTCTTAGTCAAACCATGGTTACGAATCTGTCTCAGTTTTTCAAATAGTTTTTTATCATCAGTTACAATAGCACCACCCTCACCAGATGTAATCACCTTGCCGGCATACAGACTAAAGCAACCAAGATGGGAAAAAGTTCCAGAATGTTTTCCTTTAAGTTTTGAGCCTAATGATTGTGAGGCATCTTCGATAATTTTGATGTTTTTCTTCTTCGCCATTTCTAAAATCTCATCCATGTAAGCCATGTGACCGTATAGATGAACTGGGATTATTGCCTTTGTCCTTCTTGTAATTTTCTTTCTTAAATCGTTTGGATCCATTGTATAGTTATCATTTAAGATATCGACAAAAACTGGTTTGGCTCCAACAGATTTAACTGAATTTGCCGTGGCAACAAAAGTAAATGATGGTACAAGTATCTCATCTCCAGGCTTGATATCAATTGCATATAGAGAAGCCTGTAGTGCAGCAGTTCCAGAATTAACTGCCACCGCAAACTTTGATTTGACAAATTTTGATAATAGTTTTTCAAACTGTTGGACGCGTTTTCCGCCTTCAAATGAGGATGAAGTGAGTGACTTTTCTGATAAAACTGCAGTGACCTCACGAATTTCTTCTTTATCAATATCAGGAATATTTATAGGGATTTTCAATTAGTGGGTTTGGTAATTGTTTCTTTAATAAATTTCATTGATAAATTCTATGAGTTTTTATAGTGATTATTCTTAGCGCAGTAAATGGAAAGGCGGCATCTGCAGGAACATGACAGACAGTATAAGGTGTTTCTCTACGTTTTCTATGCATGTATGATAATAATGGGTTCCATAACATTCTTTGGCATTTACTCTATGACACAAGAATGGAACGAAGAAGGGACGTTCATCATGGGAGATATTCTGGTCCAAACCCAAATTCCGTTTGAGAACTTTGCAAATCTTTCAACCTGGCTCTTCTTCTCTACAGTAATAGGTTGGTATTGTGTTTCCAGAATTGGTTGGAAAAAGACAACCAATTTGCACTCCTATAGAATGGGACTTCTTCAGATAATGTTAGTAGGGTTTACTATAATTTGCTTGTATGAGGTATTATGGACTTTTACAATATTGAATGCTGAAATTACTTCACAGATGATCATAAGCGGGCAGACGCCAGACATTGATGCGCTTACGGTGCAATATCCAGATGTACTACGACCGTGGAACCTAATTTTTGGAACAAAGATGTGGCTTGCTGCTACTCTAATTAGTGGTCATGCATTCTATCTTAGCACAAAACCAAGAAAATCCTTAGAAGAACTAGAATCATAATTTAGGATTATCAGCAATCTGCAAACTTTATAGGCTTTCAGAAAAAATTCAATTAAAATGGATGTAACTGAAAAAGTTGGCTTGGTCTCAAGACCCCCAACAGAAGAGGTTGTCACTCAAGATGAGTTATTAGAATTATTCAAAACAAACTCAAAACCAAAACACTACATTGGTATTGAAATTTCTGGCTTCTTGCATCTTGGTAGTTTGATAAGCACTGGCTTCAAGATTAACGACTTTGTAAAGGCAGGTGTTGATTGCACTGTCTTTCTGGCTGACTGGCACACTTTGTTGAATGAAAAGATGGGTGGCAATTTTGAAACTATTAGAAAAGTTTCAAAATATTATGAGGATGCATTCAGGTTGGTTTGCCCTAAGGCAAACGTAGTTTTAGGAACTGACCTTTATGATTCCAAAAAAGAATACTGGTCTGAACTTGTACAGATTGCAAAACACATGTCGTTGGCTAGAACCATGAGAACGCTTACCATAATGGGAAGGTCAGAGAAGGATGACAAGATTGATCTTGCAAAACTCATCTATCCTGCAATGCAGGCAGCAGACATACATTCGCTTGATTTGGACATAGTGCATGCAGGAATGGATCAAAGAAAAATTCACATGTTGGTTAAAGACGTTTTTCCAAAAATGAAATGGAAGGTTCCAGTAGCTGTTCATCATAAATTGCTACCTGGTCTAACCAAGCCAATGGAAGAAAAACCTGGTGGTGAAGTCGCTAAGATGAGTAAGTCTGACCCAAATGCTGGAGTTTTCATTCACAACTCAGATGATGAAATTAGAACTAAAATTAAGAAAGGATTCTGTGACGAAGGAATCACAGAAAACAATCCTATATTAGAAATTGCAGAACACATAGTATTCCATGAATTTGACACCGTATCTATTGAACGACCTGAAAAATTTGGGGGTAATGTTAGTTATGATAATTTTGAAAGTCTGGAATCTGATTTTTCACAAAAGAAGCTTCATCCTGCTGACCTAAAGCAGGCTGTTGGGGAATCTTTGGTCAAGATAGTGTCTCCAATTAGGGAACAATTGGCATTGAGTGATGAACTGTCTAATTTAATTAAAAACAGTTACTAGTTCTGCATTTTTTGCTGTGCCTGAAGACTGTATTTTGATTTGTAGCCTCGTGGATTTATCATTAAATCGTTAAAGTTGTAGGTTGATGAGTTTCCGACAATAACAGTGCTAATCATGCCAAGCTTGTCAGCATATTCCTCCATATGCTCCAGATCAGTAATGACTATAGATTGAGATTCTCTATATGCACCCTTGATGATTGCTACTGGTGTTTGCGGGGAACGATGTTCCAACAAAAGTTTTCTTGTGTCCTGTAACTGATGTATTCTTTTTTTGCTAGATGGGTTGTAAATTACTATTACAAAATCTCCAGCTGCTGCAGCTTCTACTCTTTTAACAATTATTTCCCAAGGAACAAGTAGATCACTCATGCTTACTACCGCAAAGTCTGTCATTAGTGGAGAACCAATTAATGATGCACAAGAGTTTAGTGCGGAAACGCCTGGTACAATTTCTACCTGCAGTCCTGTTTTAGGATCCCAGCCAGATTCTGCAAGTATCTCAAAAATCAATCCTGCCATACCATAAATTCCGGGATCTCCACTAGAAACTAACGAAACAATTTTTCCGTCTTTAGCTGATTTAATACACTGTTGTGCCCGCTCAACTTCTTGTGTCATATCATATTTGTAGATGTCTTTTCCGTCTATTAGATCTGCGACCAGATTTACGTATGTAGAATACCCAACAATGGTGTCACTTTCTTCAATTACCTGTTTTGCCCGAAAAGTCATGTGGTCATGATGACCTGGACCAACACCTACTACGTATAACTTACCAGCCATAATCTTGAATGAATTTACAATTAATTTATCTCTTTCAACATTTAGTTGATCTTGTCCAGCTGGAATTCTTCATGGAGTGACTGAATAACAGACTTGCAGTCAGAGTCCTTTACAACAAATGCCAGATTAAGTTCTGAGGATCCCTGCGCTATCATCATTACGTTAACGTTTCTTTTTTGTGCGGCAGAAAACACTTTGGCAGCTACACCCACTGTGCCTTTCATGCCTGAGCCAATTACGGCTATTATTGAGGCATTTTGTGTTGCTTCAATTTTTTTAACCATCTTTCCCAACAGATTCATCTCAAGTGCGTTGACAGCCTCTGCAAGATCTGGTTTTTTGACAATTATTGAGATGCTTGCCTCGGATGGGTTGGAAGAAACCATCAATACGTTAATGTTTTTCTCTGCTAGAATTGTGAATATTTTTGCTGCAGAGCCAGGCGCGGCAAACAATATGCCCCCACTTAGATCCATCAAACCTATGTTTCGAAGTGCAGAAACACATTTGACAGTTTTTTTGGTTGCTGTCGAGGGTGTTGGGGTTACAAATGTTCCATCATTCTTTACATCAAACGTACTTCTAACTCGCATGGGAATTTTTTTTGACAGTAGTGGTTCGAAAGTTTTGGGATGGATTTGTTTTGCACCAAATTGTGCCATTTCTATTGCTTCAGCGTATGAAACCTCTTTGAGTAGCTTGGCATTTTTTACCATCTTAGGATCAGCAGTCATCAAGCCGTCAACATCACTCATTAACCAAACTTCATCTGCATTTATGCAGGAAGCAATTATTGTAGCGGTGTAATCTGAGCCGCCCCTACCAAATGTGGTTATGTTGCCATGCTGATCAGCGCCTGCAAAACCACCCACAACAGGAATTATTTTTTCTGATAACAAAGATCCTAGTGTCTTAGAAATGCGAATTCTGGTAGTATCCATTAATGGCCTTGATTCACCAAAATTAGAATCAGTAACTATTCCAACTTCTTTACCGTTCAATGCTGTAGATTTTTTCTTGAGATCCTGTAATGCAAAAGATACTAAATCGTCCGAAAGCCGTTCACCAAAAGAAACCAAATAATCTAACGAGCGGGCTGATACTTCTTTCAATAATGTAAGTCCACGGACCAGTTCCTGTAGCTCGGAAACGTCAGTACTTAGTTTTTCTAACAATTGTTTTTTTATCGTAGAATTTTTTATAGTTTGATCAGCAAGTTTTCTGTGTTTTTTGATTAATTCGTCTAATACTTTAGTGGCGGCATCTTTCTTTCTCTGTTCAATCATTTTTGAGATTAGGATGAGAGCGTCAGTTACCCCATCAACTGCTGAGCAAACTACAACAATCTCATTATCTTTGGAAAATGAAACAACAGTTTTTGCAACACCTATAATATCTTTAGGAGATGCGAGTGATGTTCCACCGAATTTTAGCACTAGTTTCAAAGTAGTATACCTGATCTAGTTAATCAATAAATTCGTTAACTTTCAACACGAGGTGCCAGATAGAAGTGTATTCTTCCAATATTTGTAACCTTGAATTCAATTCGTAATGGTTTTGCGCTGGAAAATTCACATATTATTGAGCCTGCCGTTCCACCTACCGCCTTTACGATGGGATTAAGATATTCTAGGCTGTATGTACCAGTACTTTCTTGAGTTACAGAGATTTCTTGTAATTCTTCTGTGCCTTTTTCAAGATTTATGGTGGCTTCTCCAGAATCTCCTTTTCCAGAGAATTCTACATTTTCAGATGTTGTTTTTATTGACAAATAATCTGAGACCACCTCGATGTCTCCTAAAATTTTATCAAACCTTGTTGAAGATAAAGCAATTTTAGAATCATAAGAAATTTTTGGCAGTGGTGTATCAGAGGCGGAACTTTCAATTAATCTCATTTTGTATTTTTTGTTTTTCCCGATTGATACGTGTAACATGCTATCTTCCGATATATTGATTTCAATGGATTCACTTTTTTCAGCTCGTTTGATTAGTTTAGAAAATTCGTCTATGCGAACCCCAAATTTTATGTCGCTATCACAACTGTATTTTTCAAACGCAGAGTTGGGCCAGGAAATATCTATCAGCGCAACATGTGATGGATCCATTCCTCTAAATGAGATGCCTTCAACTGTTGCTTCAAAAGTTGCTTCTTCAACTAATGTTGATATTGCAGAGATTATGGCCTTCCATTCATCAGAAGTGTTTGTTTTAGCTGAAAATTCCAATTTAATCAAATAATTATAATGTCGAAGTTAAAAGTTATGTGTAGTCTCGCCAAGTGTGGTTACATTTTGTACATCTATAAAATTTAGTTTCAGGTTCGTCTGCACTACGTGTTTGGAAAGTCCACCAGACTCCTTCCTGGTTATGACATTTTTCACAATCAATCTTTATAGTTGATTCTAGTCCTTTTGCTTGCTTCATGTCATCCTCTCCCATAACTAGAAGTTCGGAGTTAGCTTCTTCAGGTTCTTCTTTAGCGGATTCAACAGTTTTTCCTTTGAGATATTGACACTTTGGACAATGAAGTAATCCGTTATCATTTTTTTTTAGTCGTATTTCACAATTGGGACAAAACTCCATTCAGCTTACCCTATCTTAGAGACAAACAATTTTTTTAATTCGGCAGTATCTTCGATTGCGGCGCTTGTTGCTTTAATGATGTCTTTTAGTGGATTGGTAGAAACCACACGCATCCATATTTCGTCTGTAAGCGGATGTCTAGTTATCACACCTGCAAATTTAGTGCCGGGACTATCCAGTAATTCGTCTTGTATAACATTCAAGATAGCAGCATCTCCACCAAATATTGATAAATTTGCCTCTTTTTTGGTTAAATCCCTTAACTGAACTTCCATCCAAGCGAAAAACCACTTATTGTGGATATAAATCATTATAAGCACGGATTTGGCTAGCGAAATTTCAAACTTGAGATTGGTTAAGGATAAGGATGCGTATTCAGTTGATGATAGTATTACTCTAAATGTTAAATTTTCGTTAAGCGGGGAAATGCGTGATGTTTTTAATGAAAAGAATTGGACCGATGCGTACGAAAAGAATGATAACCAATTCAAACTAAAGTATGGAATCAAGCTTGTCTCCAGTGGACTAAGAAAACATGATGTCGTAAAGCCAATCGACACTTATAGAAAAGCATCGATTTTCTGGACTAGGAATCCTAAGCTTGTAAACCCTATGAAAGAAAAAAGAATTTGGGTTCAAGTTGCAAAGAATTTCGAGCCAATTATAAAATTAACAGAGGAAGACGTACAAAAAGAGTTGTTTGATTTCGATGAACCTGTTATTTTAAGTGCATCAGAGCTTGGAAAAGGAAAACACAAAATTAGTGCGGAGGTTTTTGTCTCATGGAACAAACATACCTACATTGAAAAAAATGAGGAAAAAACACATTCGGAAGAAATCGAAGTCGAAATTAATTAGGGATATAAGTACGAACATTCAAAACTTGTTATGGCAAAATACGACGGTTTGTTAGGTCAACCATTGTTAGAAGTGGAAGAACCAGATAAAGAAAATGGCGTTACACTAATTTTCAAAGATAATAGATTTATGTTTATCAAACTTGAAGATGGCAAGCTGTCTACTATTTCAATTCCGGAGTGATTGTATGGCAAAGTTTGATGGAATAAGAATGGCTGATCTTGTTGAAGTGCAGGATCCGGATAAAGATGGAGGCATAACGCTTGTTTTTAAAGAAGACAAGTTCCTTCACGTAAAGGTAGTAGACGGAAAGATTGTAACAGAATCAGTTCCAGAATAAGCTAGCTTTGAAGAGATTTCGCAAACTGAAAAATTATTTCCTCTTGTGGAAATGACTGAATCGAGCCTGGTCTTTCTTCACGTACTTTTTGTAAAGCTTCGTCAGCGGACATTTTTTGGTGTTTTATAAGGTAGCATGCTAACAAGGTTCCAGTTCTTCCTAGACCAGCAAGACAATGAACCATGACTGGCTCATTACTAGTTATTCTGTTATGAATGAAATCAACTGTCTTAACCAAGTCATCAAACTCTGGCACGCCCATATCGTTTGAATGGACGTGAAGATAATTCACATCCTTTGTCCAGCTGCTGTCAAGTGGTTCCTCCTTAACAGTAACAATAGATTTTACGCCTTGCTCAATTGCCCATTCCACCTCATCAGTTGAAGTTGGGATTGCACTTCCAGCAAGTTTTCCTTCAATAAGCCAAGAAAAGTTATCAGGTTTTTTCCAGATTTTTCCATGAAGTTTACGTTTAACATCTCCAATCTTTGTCATATCAAAAAATAAGGAATTTGCAATATAAAATAACTAGTCAAATAATAAAAAGAAGTTAAAGGGGTGGATTTAGTCGATTAGTTCAGTCCAGCCTTTTACGAAAACAGAGTTTTTGTAAAGTGGTACTGGTTGACCTACAGTAAAGTCCATTGGTCTCATCCAAAAGATTGCCTTTGTTGGGCATACACCTATGCATGCACCATCAGAGATACATCTCTCTGGATAAAATACAAATGCTTTACCTCGCTTCCAGCCTTCTACTGGTTTTACTCTTAAAACATCAGGTCCTAAAGTTGTACAGATTTCTACACATAGTGCACATCCTATACACATTTGTTCGCTGATATCTGGTAGTATTGCTACTGGCATTGTAATTCAACTAATAATCCATGCTTAATATAATTTCCCCAAAAAGCATAACGCTGTTTCTCATTATGATCGCAGATCTTTGTCATTCTAAGTTTATAGAATGAGGCATGGTTAACGCGTGTTGTCAGAATTTAATACTTTAGTGGATATGTTATTTCCTGATCTAGTTAGCTGGATTTTTGTGAAATGCTCATTATCTATAACATGTCTTCCAGTATTGTACAAAACCCACTTATCTTCATCGTTCAGTCTTGATAGTGTCCCCAAAATTACAGTAGATTTGGTATGTTTTGCGGATGAAGTAAGTAGCATCAAAAATGAATTAACCAATCGTCCAATGTCTTTTTTCCCCTCTAAAAGATTGAAAAATCCATTTAACGAATCTATGATTACAAGTGATTTTGTCTTTGAAATTTTCTCAATTACAGATTTTAGGTCTTCACGCAAGCTGCCATTTTCTGGATAAAGCATTATTAGGTTTTTGAGTGATGGTGTGATTCCAGCATTTACAAAACCGGTATATTGTAAATCAAAATCAAAATAAAATATGGGAGTTTTCCAGTTTGGTATTTCCTTTGTAAAAAAAGATGTTTTTGCAAAGGAATCCTCGTAGAAAATCATATTGGTTGTGTTTTGTTCAAGTGTGTTTTGAATTGATGAATTGTTTGGGTCCATGTTATTTGGTTTTGTTTTAATCCAGGAAGTGGTTATTCTTGCCCTTCTATAACCATCATAGTTAGCGTTGACTGAACGGAGGTAATTTTTCTAATCTTGTTTGTGATGGTAGACCTCAAAGTATTGATGTCGTCTGAGCTCAGTTTGAGAATAATATCATAAACTCCATACACGCCCCGAATTTCATATTGTATGTTGTTTTCACCGTCTAAGATTTCTTTGATTTTTCCAATTATTGCTTCGTCAGTTCCCAGATCAGAATTAATGAGAATGTACGAAGTTGACAATACTGAAAATTAGCAAAATGATATTTAAGAGATCGTGGGTTTTTTGTTATGAAGATTTTAGACCTTACACTAATAATCTCAGATAAGATTCCTGTCTTTCCGGGTTCTCCGCATCCACACTTTATTCCGTGGGAAAAGATCAAAGAGGACAGTTACAATCTGGAACTCCTGTTTTTGAGTACACACACAGGAACCCATATGGATGCACCACATCATTTTCTAGAAAAAGGGGCAAAAATTCATGAAATTAGCCTCGAAAAACTGGTGTCAGAAGCGGTTTTGATAAAATCTAAGAAAAATGGTGGCGATTCTATAACAAAAACAGACATTCAAAAATTTGAAAAAAAACACGGAAAAATTGATGGTTTTTCTTCCGTTATTTTCTACACGGGATGGCAGAGAAATTTACAAAAAAAATACTACTTTACAAAGAATCCCGGTCTTTCAGTTTCAGCTGCAAAATATCTTGCATCAAAAAAGGTCAGTTTAGTGGGCATTGATTCACCAAGCATTGATTTGGGTACAGACTCCAAGTTTTCTGTTCATCAAATCTTTGCTAAAAAAGGAATGTTGATTGTTGAGAATTTAGCCAATCTGGACAAAATAAAATCATCAAAATTTCACCTTGTAGTTTTGCCTCTAAAATTGAAGAATGCCACAGGTTCGCCCGTTAGGGCCGTTGCGTTTGTTGATTAATTCCTAAAATTGTCAAACATTCCTAATCCAAAGTTAGTTACAAGGAAGTAAAATACGACAGTCATAACACCTAACCCAATAACCCAACCTATGTTTTTTTTGTTATAACTAATCCAGTCCTTTTTATCCATAGATTATAAAATCAGAAATTAGGATTAAAGCGTTGTTACCTTGCTAGAAAAATAAAAAAAGGGTTTAGAGTACGTCTATGGCTTTTCCCTTTAATTTTTCGTCCTCTAGCTTGAACACTAGTTCAAGTATGCCGTTCTTGTATGTGGCCTTGGGAGATTCTGCATCGACTTTGTGCTTGATTGGCACTTTTACGTGGTAGTTTTTCTCACCGCGTTCTGCGTCAATGTGAATTACTTTGTCATCTCCCACAACTACGTTGACGTCCTTTTTCTCGACACCTGGCATTTCTGCTACAATTTTCAGTGTCTTTTCTTTCTCGTCAACTAGAGTGTCAATCAATGGCTCTCTTTTGTTTTCAGTTGGAAGTCTATTTGGCTGGACATTTCCGTACTCTTGTGTTACAGGCTTGCCGTCAGGGCCAGTAGTTATGGTATAGCCATAAAAAACTGGACCCGAAACATTTCCTGCATTTTTTAGCATCTCAAAAACATCGTCTAGGTTCACGAATGAACCTGACATCTGTTTAAAGATCCTATTGAACTCGTCATCGTGGAACATTTGTCATATTTCACCTAAGTATGTCATATCTATGACATTATATATAGTTTATTTCTTATTCATAGGTAATATTACACGTGTAATGCTAGTATTACATAATATTAATATAACTGACATAATATATAGTTTTTATGAGAACTGTGGGTCTATCTGTTCCTGATGTTGTGCGTGAGATAATTACCAGAAACAGATCAATCCATGATTGTATGGCTATGGATGTCATTAACTATACGGCCCTAGCTGTCAAAATCCATCCTGAAGTTGAAAAACAGATTGGCAATCCAATTCATCTGAATACCATTGTTGTAGCGATTAAGCGATATGCAGACGCATTTGAGAAAGACGAGAATGTCGTAACAGAGCCCGTATTGAAGGATGCAAGACTTTCGATGACTGACAGAATAATGGGAATGCAATGGACAATGAAAGATATTCTTGATCAGGACATAGCCAAGATGTTGGGCGAAGCTGAAAAGGCGCTCACCAACTCTGAGTTTTTCAGGCTTGGTGATTCCTTTAGAATTTTAGCTGACGACTCTGATGTTACCAGAAGAATATTCCAAAACTTTCCAAAAGAAAACGTGTACAGTTCCGG
>JACNGK010000080.1:10974-14762 GCA_014384145.1 Nitrososphaerota archaeon | reverse complement strand
GCAAGGGACATTCAAGAGCACCAGACGCATAAAATATTCGAACTTCC
The DNA here is from genome assembly GCA_014384145.1 of Nitrososphaerota archaeon. GTDB lineage: Archaea > Thermoproteota > Nitrososphaeria > Nitrososphaerales > Nitrosopumilaceae > Nitrosopelagicus. The sequence goes on along the minus strand of JACNGK010000080.1, from coordinate 14,715 downwards.
AACATTTTTCTTATTTTTCTACTCCTAGACTAATGGTTATTTTACATTTTTATGTTCCAAAAATTTAGCTGACTTGGAATGGGACGTAGTGATGCTGGCGATAGAGACTATAAGCAGATTGTAAGGGATGCTATCGACTCGATGGGAGAAGATATCGAAATAAAGATCGAGCCCAAGGATGTCAATACAATTCACCTTCATGAGGCTACAAAGTGTTTACGGCTTTCCTATTATGATAGAACGGATCCCCTGGATACTGAACAAACACAATTCAACAAAGTCTTGGGAGGTTTGTTCCGAAAAATGAAGTCGAAGTCTAGTCTTGGCGAGTACGACATGGGTGATGGCTTAACACTGAAAGGGCAAGCAGACATGATTCAGGAAGATGTTATCTTGCTCTTTAGATCCATTGACAAGTTTCCAGAAAGTCCATTGCCTATGGATTTGCTGTACGTAAATGCCTGCATGTGGATGTTCAACCAAATTGAAGGAGTTATTGTCTACATCACACCAGACGGAAAGGAGGATTCGTTTGTAACAAACAGGAATCAAAGGATGTTTGAAGAGGTAGTTAAACGGACCAGGGTATTCCAGGACTTCCTAAAGGAGAATAGGTTGCCCATTATAGAGCCATCACGAGATTGCTTAACCTGTCCATACTACGAAAGATGCTATATCAAAAAGAAAGAAGGAAAACAAATATCCATAGCATCACTGTTTGGCAAGTATGGTAAGGAAGAAAAGATTTAATGCGCTATTACGTAAATTTCGAAAAGAAGTTTAGAACATCCAATTTTTTAGATTTTGGTAATGTCATAAATCCTACCAGCAACTCATTTTGTGTTGTAAAAACATTTTCAGATATTTTCTGAAATTCTGGAATACTAAACGGTAGAAGATTTTTCAATTTTCCTTCACAAAAAGCCCTAACATAAATCTCAAACATAGAATATGTGAATTTTGGCGATATTTTTACTAACGTCCTAACAGCATCTACAAATTCTTTTTCTTTTATTTCAGCCTTTGACAAAAACTTATCCAAAACAAAGTCCTTTTGGTCAAAATCATCAATCGACAAGACCACAAGAAGTCCTTTTGGTGTAAGTTGGTAATATGGAACGCCCTTCTCCTGCAACGCCTTAGGTCCACGCTTCAGTGGTAAACGTCCAGCCTCACTAACTATGTTTAGCGGAATAAGAATTTCATCCAGGTCACGAAAAACCCCAGAATAGATATTCTTCCAAAGAAGATTATTTTTTTTTGCTATATTTTGGGCAATAGCCGTACGAGTCATTAATGTAGAACTATTTTCTCTAGCAAGATGACTTATGATGTGTCTCTGCCTAATAGCCTCCCCCGTCAGCTGCTCCCTTTTTGTTTTGAATGTGTGAAATATTGAGAGCTTTGGGAATTGTTGTTTCATACTAAACCACCAACGTAATTCTACCATTCATAGTCTGTTTCATGCCTAGATTAACATGACATAATATTTGAATTTTGTGATAGTATCCCTACATATAGATATACAGTTACTAACTTAATTTGTAAATAACTCATCTTTAGGTTTATATCTGCATAGATTCGCGAATCGAATTAGATGAACTCTGTAATGCAGATAAAATCTGTAAAACATAAGTATGCTCTATTACTTATGGCTGCAGTCGCTATGACAGCGACAGGAGCAATGGCTCAGGCTTTTGCCCAATCAACCGAAGACGGAATGGATGGGTATCAAGTCGGAGTACCGGGCGCCGGAATCTATACTGGTAACGCTAACGAATGTTGGTGGGACACAGATGACGATGGCACCCCAGACATGTATTGTCTGATTGATACAGGTGATACTGCTTGGATGTTAACAGCATCATCTTTAGTCTTGTTCATGACACCTGGTGTCGCCTTCTTATACGGAGGACTTGCAAGATCAAAGAACGCTGTAAACACAATTGGCATGACTTTCATTGTTATGGGCCTAATGTCAGTACAATGGGTACTGTGGGGATATTCCCTAGCATTTGGTGGCGTTGACAGTGAAGCAAACATGTTCATGGGCAACCTCGATTACATGGGCTTTAATCAAGTCTCACACTGGGCACCACTAGGTGAACCAGGTTCATGTGAAGGCACTTGGTCTGATTATTACCAAATGCAACAGATGAAGACTGATGGAGCTTATTGTAGCCAAGGATGGCCTGGAACAGTTCCACATCAATTGTTTGCAATGTTCCAAGCAACATTCGCTATTATCACACCAGCTCTTATTGTCGGTGGCTTAGTTGACAGAATGAAATTCAGCGCACTGGTAATCTTTGTTCTCTTATGGGGAACCTTCGTTTATGACCCAATTGCACATTGGGTATGGGGAGGCGGATACATAGGAAACATGGACTTTGATCCAGACTTGTCGCCATCATTTGGTCTTGACTTTGCAGGCGGTACCGTAGTTCACATATCTTCAGGATTCGCAGCTCTAGCTGGAGCTCTAGTTCTTGGTAGACGACTTGGATACGGAAAGGTTCCAATGGAACCACATAACGTACCTATGATCGTACTGGGAGCTTCAATACTCTGGTTCGGCTGGTTCGGATTCAACGCAGGAAGCGAAGTATTATCAGACGGCATTGCCGTCAGCGCTTGGACTGTAACTAACACAGCAACTGGTATGGCTTCAGTAACTTGGTTACTGATGTCATGGGGACATACTGGAAGACCCAGTATCGCAGGTGCTGCAACAGGTGCAGTAGCAGGCTTAGTAGCAATCACTCCGGCCTCTGGTTGGGTTGGCCCTATGGCCGCAATCATAATCGGAGTTGCTGCAGGTACACTTTGTTACGGCGCAGTTGCTTTCAAGAACTCACGCAAATGGGACGACGCACTCGATGTATGGGGAGTGCACGGAATAGGTGGTTTCACAGGCGCAGTCTTGACAGGAACACTAGCAAGTCCACACATCTGGGATACCGGTGACGGTATTGGTGCATGGACTGGAACACCAGAAGGATACGAGCAACAAGCTATCAACATAGCAGGCGCATGTATGTCAGTTGCTTATGCATTCGGTGTAACAATTGCTATATTGAAGATCATGGACGCAATCTGGCCAGGTGGAATTCGAGTTACTCCAAAAGAGGAGGAAGTCGGACTCGACATTGCTCAGAACGGTGAACGAGCATACGTAGAACTAGGTTAAGAATAACCTCTCTTTTTTTTCTTTTTTTTTAATATCCTAAGGCAAATTCATTTACTGTCAACATTATACAAATTTGTGTTAACCACCACAACAGAATTAGAGAAAATTATTGATGATCCTAATCTGATTTTGATTGATGCTAGGTCCTTCCAAGCATACTCTCTGGGGCACATTACAAATGCAGTAAACTTGGATCTTTTCTCCTTCCACTGGATTGATACAAGCCAGGATGGAATATCCTCGTTTAATCAACAGTTCACAAAAATTTTTTCACGGGTAGGTGTTTCGGAAGAAAAAAAGGTAGTTTTCTATGATGATGTGTCTGGAATGCTTGCTGCCAGAGGAGTTTGGCTGCTTGAATATCTTTCACATCATAACGTATCAATGCTTGATGGTGGTTTCATAAAATGGAAGAATGAGGAACATACATGGGATACAATACCGGTAGCCAACATGCATGCCAATTTTTCTGCAAAACCAAATCCAAAGGTTTTAGCAGGTTTTGAGTATGTGTTAGATAACCTTGATAAAATCACAATTTTAGATGCGCG
>JACNGK010000080.1:7540-10455 GCA_014384145.1 Nitrososphaerota archaeon | reverse complement strand
GATTCAGGATTATCAAAGCCTATTTTGGCACTGGCTGCTGCTATTGCGATAGCAGGAGGTCTGATAGGTACTGGTAGCGCACAACAGGGAATAGGTGCGGCTGGTATGGGCATTATAGCAGAAAAACCAGAAAAATTTGGCCAGGTTTTATTCTTCTTTGTAATTCCTGAAACACTTTGGATTATTGGTTTCGTTCTAGGAATTATACTATTGTTAGATATACTCTAGGCGAAGAACCTTGAGTATAGACAAATTTGTTGCTGAGATACAAAATAGAAAAAAAAACGATCTTGCTGAACTAGACAAAAAACTAAGCGATAAAAAGTCAGAAACTGACACTAAAAAAAATTCTAGTGTAAAGGATCTTAAGGAGAACTATGCTAACGAGGCAAAAACAAAAGCAGAAAGAGAAGGAGCCAGAATAGTTGAGGCTGGAAAACTAGAAGCCAAGAAAATCTTGTTTGATGCAATCAACAAAAATTTAGATTCCACATTCGATGTTATTAAAAAAGAACTAGATGGTTACTCAAAAAAACCGGAATATAGTCAAGTCCTACAAAAGTTGGTTGACTATTCAAAGAAAGTGCTTGCTAAGGAACTAGTAGTTCATTGTCGCGAGGAGGACAAGTCATTTTTCAAAGACGGAGTACAAGTTGGCTCTACAATTCAAACTCTAGGCGGTTTTATCGCTGAAAACAAAGAGGGCACGAAAGAAATTGATTTGACTTTTGAAGAACTGCTTAGAAGTAACGAGGATGAGATAAAGAATACAATTTTGGAGAAGATACTGTAATGGGCGCATCACAGTACGCATCTTCATTTGGAAGGTTACAGTCAATTGCAATAAATTTTCTTTCTGAAGAATTTTTACAAAACCTGCTCAAGGCAAATAGTGTAACAGAGATGGTCAAGCAATTGGAATCAACTTGGTATGGTGAAGAGATCAAAAAGTCTGCATCAGTGTACAAAGAAGCCGAGCTCTTAGAAGTTGCATTTAACCGTCATATTGTTGAAACCAATAAAATTATTTCAGAGGCAACACCATTTAGTGGCAAAAACGCAGTTAGAGCTTATCTTTCTAAATGGGATCTTTACAATATAGAATTGATTCTCTCTTCCAAGGCAATGGGAAGAGAAATTACAGAAACTGAATCGTTGCTGGTTTCTAGCAGAAATGTTCCCGCAGGAATTGCTGCCGGTAACATATCACACGATGAGATAAAGATCATTCTTGCTGAAACAACCGTTGATGGCGTAATTAGCAAACTAACAAAATATGATTATGGTGTTGTCTTGATGAAGCACTTGGATGAGTTCCAAAAGACTGGAGATTTGGGACCAATGATGTCAGCCCTACACGAAGCATACTATCAAAAGTTGCTAGAATCACTCAAGTTCTTCCAGGGAGATGAAGGCTCAATCAGAGAATTAGTTCGAGCCGAAATAGACAAGAAAAACATTCTGAATCTTTTGAAGGCAAAAGAATCCAACCTAGAAAAGGACGTGGTAGCAAAACATCTTGTTGAAGGCGGAAGAATATCCTCAAAGGAGTTACTTGACAGTTATGAGGTAAAGGACGTTATAGAAATGGTTGGAAAATTTGATTCTTACTTTAAACTAACTGATGCTATCGAACAATACAAGACTTCAAAAAGCTTGATTGATTTCGAGGTAGCAATTACAAAATTCATCTTTACAAACTATGTAAAAAAATTGAGAAACATTGCATTGTCGATCGGGACTATTTTCTATTTTATATTCAGAGCAGAAAATGAACATGAAAATCTGAAAAGGATTACATATGGTAAGCGTTACGATCTTCCAATTGATAAAATTAAGGGGATGTTGTTACTTTGAGTGAACAAGTTTCAAAACAAAAAACTGATACGAGTGGCAGATTAGCCGTTGTAGGAGATCGCGAACTTGTAATTGGTTATCGTCTGATTGGAATCAATGATACTTTTATTGTCACCGATGAAGAGGATGCAAGTAAAAAAATTCAAGAGCTTTACTCATCTGGTGAGTTCGGTTTGATTATTGCAAGCAATTCAATGCGTGATAAACTTTCTTCAAAATTTATCGCAGAAATTGAGGAGTCCATCGAGCCATTAGTGTTGTTCATGCCATCTCAAAAAGAAACTGCTGAAGAAGACAAAGAATCAATTGCTGCATTGGCAAAACGGGTTCTGGGAATTAGTATAGAGGTTAATTGATATGGTAGATGCTACGATTGCAAGAATTTCTGGTCCTGTTGCTGTTGCTAAAGATCTAGAAGGCGCGCACATGTTTGATGTTGTACGTATTGGTGAGATGGGTCTTATGGGTGAAATCATTCGTCTAGAAGGAAATACCGCACAGATTCAAGTTTATGAGGATACAACTGGTCTTAAGCCAGGAGAGAAAGTAATTAACACAGAAAGACCACTTTCGATGCAACTTGGTCCTGGACTCTTAACATCAATTTATGATGGAATTCAAAGACCTTTGAATGTTCTAGCTGCAGAAAGTGGAGACTTTATCAGTAGAGGAAAAATGATTCCTGCACTTGATCAAAAGAAAAAGTGGGATTTTATTCCAGTAAAGAAAAATGGAGACCAAGTTTCTCCAGGTGAAATAATTGCTGAGGTTCAAGAGACCCCATTAATCAAACACAAAATTATGGTACCTTACAACGTTTCTGGCGAACTTGTTGATATTTCTGAAGGACAGTTTACTGTAAACGACAAAGTCGCAGCTGTAAAAAATGGCAAAACAACTGATATCGGTTTATCAAGTTGGTGGACAGTAAGAACACCAAGACCAGTTTTGAGAAAGCTTGCACCCGATCAACCATTACTTACTGGTCAAAGAGTTCTTGACACATTTTTCCCTGTTGCTAAAGGTGGTTCAGCTGCAATTCCAGGTCCTTTTGGAAG
>JACNGK010000080.1:0-7202 GCA_014384145.1 Nitrososphaerota archaeon | reverse complement strand
ACTTCAAGATGGGCTGAAGCATTAAGAGAAATTTCAGGAAGACTAGAAGAGATGCCTGGTGAAGAAGGATATCCAGCATATCTCGGAAGAAGATTGGCAGAGTTTTATGAAAGAGGTGGAAGAAGCATTGTTATTTCCCCTGAAGAGCGACAGGGCTCATTATCACTAGTAGGTGCAGTATCTCCACCTGGCGGAGATTTTTCAGAGCCAGTTTCACAAAACACACTTAGAGTAACCCGTGTGTTCTGGGGACTTGATGCCAATTTAGCAAACAGGAGACACTTTCCATCAATCAACTGGCTGACAAGCTATTCTTTGTATATGGATGACATGGCAGACTGGTACAAATCTAACGTTTCAAAGGATTGGATTGACCTAAGAAAAGAGGCCTTAGAAATTTTACAGAAAGAATCAGAACTGCAAGAGATTGTGCAACTTGTAGGATATGATGCATTACCGGAACCAGAAAAAGGAATCTTGGACACTGCCCGTTCAATTCGTGAAGACTATCTACAGCAAAGTGCATTTGATGAGGTTGATACTTACACATCAATACAAAAACAACACAAGATGTTGTTTACCATTTTAGATTTTGGTAAGAAGGAGGCTGACGTAATAAAGAAAGGGTCTACATCTGCCAAAGTAGGTGCACTTGAATCACGGGGAATGATACCAAAAATGAAATGGACAAAAGAGGAAGAATTAGAAAAATTACTAAACGACATTAACAGTAAGATGAAACAAGAATTTGATACACTTTCAAAGGAGAGTTCTAACTAATGGCAAATGTATCATACAAATCACTAGACAAAGTTGCAGGTCCACTGATTTTTGTCAAGGGGGTTGACAACGCAGCTTATGGTGAAATGGTTGAGATAAAATTAGAAAATGGAGAAAGACGACAGGGACAAGTGTTAGATACAAGTCAAGGTCTTGCTGTAGTCCAGGTCTTCGGTCAAACTTTAGGTCTTAACACTACTGGTACTTCAACAACATTCCTTGGTGAAACAGCGACATTATCAGTGTCTGATGAAATGCTCGGAAGAGTCTTTGATGGACTGGGAAATCCAAAAGATAATGGACCAAAGATTGTATCAAAAGAAAAATTTGATCTAGTAGGTTCCAGCATTAATCCATATTCCAGAGAAGAACCATCGGAATTCATTCAAACAGGAATGTCAAACATTGACGGAATGAACACATTGGTAAGGGGTCAGAAACTACCAATCTTCTCAGCATCCGGCTTACCACACAACCAACTTGCATCACAAATTGCAAGACAGGCACAAGTTCTTGGCACGGAAGAAAACTTTTCTGTTGTCTTTGCAGCAATTGGAATTACAAGTGAGGAGGCAAACTTTTTCATTAAACAATTTGAAGAGAGTGGTTCACTTGAAAGAACTGCATTATTCCTTAACTTATCTTCTGATCCTTCAATGGAACGTATACTTACTCCTAGACTTGCATTAACCACTGCAGAATTCCTTGCATATGAACGCGAACAACATGTCTTAGTTATTATGACAGATATGACAAACTATTGTGAAGCATTAAGAGAAATTTCTGCAGCACGTGAAGAAGTTCCAGGAAGAAGAGGTTATCCAGGTTATCTGTATACAGATTTGGCTTCAATCTATGAGCGTGCAGGAAAAATCAAGGGAAGGAAAGGTTCAGTAACACAACTACCAATTCTTACAATGCCTGCTGACGATATCACACATCCAATCCCTGATCTTACCGGCTACATTACTGAGGGTCAGATTGTAATGAATAGGGAATTGCACAGAGCAAACATTCAACCACCTGTTGACGTTCTAACAAGTTTGTCACGTTTAATGAACCAAGGAATTGGTGAAGGAAGAACAAGAGAAGATCACAGACAACTTGCGGACCAACTTTATGCTGCTTATGCTCAAGGTAAAGACGCAAGAGCACTTGCTGCCATTGTAGGTGAAGGTGCACTAAGTGATCTTGACAGAAAATTCCTTATTGTTGCAAACGACTTTGAGAAAAAATTTGTTCATCAGGGACCTAACGAGAACCGTTCCATTGAGCAGACACTTTCGCTTGGTTGGGATCTCTTAGCAGGGCTTTCAGAGACTGAACTTACCCGTATCAAACCAGAATTTATTGCTAAATATGCAAAGAAGACTAGTACCGGTGGCACAAACAAATCTGAATAGGTGATTTGAATGCCATCCAACGCTGACATCCGTCCAACTCGCCTCGAATACTTGCGTACAAAAAAACGAATCAAGATTGCAAAAAAGGGACTCAAGCTGTTAAAACTAAAACGCCAAGCTTTGATTCTAGAATTTTTCAGTATTAGCAAAGCATCATCCAGACTGCGGGGAGAGCTAAATGCAGAACTGATCAAGGGTTACCAAAGCATAAGGATGGCGGAGATGATTGATGGCGAAATGAGACTTGAAAACGAGGCAATGAAAATTCCTCAATTAAAAAAATTATTGATTACACCAAAGAACGTTATGGGCGTAAAGATTCCAAGACTTGAAGGTGGAAGAAGGGAAGAATCACTTACCGATTATTTGTTAGAGATTCCAGTTTCCATCAGTGAAGCAATGAAGGCATTCCAAGAAGTGCATAAAATTGTCCTAGATGTAGCAGAAAAAGAGACAACGCTACGAAAATTACTCTATGAGATTGATAAAACAAAACGAAAGGCTAATGCAATCGAAAACGTCTTCATTCCAAGACTAGAATCTGCTGTTAAGTTCATTACGTTTAGGCTTGAAGAGATGGAGCGAGATACATTTGCCATGTTAAAGACCGTAAAACGAAAGATGGAAGAAAGAGAAAAAAATGTGGAGGTAGAAGTAATTGCAAATTGATTTTAAAAACTCCCAGCAAAAAAAATTTTACTATATTAAACGTGCAATGATGATGGGAAATATCTTCATCGCCATTGCTGTCATATTATATTTGAGCAAGGAGTTTTTGGGTGCATAATATGTCGGCGTCACAAGATCAATACATCAGCTCCCTGAAGAAGATAAAGCAAGTAGAGGAAGAAACTCAAAACGAGATTGACAGTTACAAAAGTAAGATTGAGGATCAAATCATTCAGTTAGATTCGGAATTAGAAAAAGCAATTGCTACTGCAAAGGCTGAGGGTGAAAAACTAGTTGATTCAAGTGTAGCCGATGCTACAAAAAAAGCCAATGCTGAAACACAAAAGACAATTGAAGAAGCAAAGACAAAGTCTAAAGATATTGCATCACAAATTACAGCACAAAACGCACAAGACATTATCAACATTTTACTAAAAGGAGTCGAGTAGGCGTGTTCAAGCCTGTCCAAATGGCTAAGATAGCTATTATGGGTCTGCGAAAAAACCAGCAAACTTCAGTTTCCATTTTACATGACATGGAAATTTTGCAATTGGAACCACTGTCAAAAGATGTTTTAGCCATTGTAAAAAATGAGCGTGATAATGAGCTAACAAGACAAGTCTCAGACGAATTATTGCGAGTGAAGGCATTAATGACAACACTTCCTCGTATCCCAGTAACGGTTACAAAGCGCTTTGATTCTATCGACGATCTATTACAAACTGCCAATTCCATTGATGTTGACGAGCAGGTTGCAAGCATTGAGAAGGAAAAGGAAGCACTTCTAACTGAAATCAAGGATATTGAGAATAACCTAAAACTTGTTGAAGAGTTTAGCTTCTTTCCAGAAGACCTGAAGATTCTTCGACTTTCATCTGCAACCTCCTATTTTGGAAGAATTACATCTGATAAGTTTGAGGAATTCAAGAAAGCTGTTAATGCACATCCCAATGACATTATGCTTTACACTAAGGCAGAAAAAGAACTAACACATCTAATCCTAGTAGTGTTTCCTACTATTTCATCTGACGAGTTTGCTAATATCATCCAAACACACAATGTCAAGATAGAGGCAGTACCAAACCTAAACGGAAAACCGAATGAAATCATCACAAACCAAAAAAGCAATTTACAAACAAAAAATCAAAGGCTTAAACAGATCAATGATGAACTAAACAAAATTTCAGAAAAACACTACGCCAATTTAGTTGAAGTTGAAGAGCAATTACAGATAGAAAACAAAAAACTAGAAGTAATTTCCAATCTTGGCGTAACCAAGGATGCGTTTGCAATGGAAGGATGGGTTCCAAAATCAAAACTAGGTCAAGTCAAGTCTACCTTGGAAAAATTTACAGATGGTACAACAATCTATGAACTAGAAACCAAGAAAGAAGAGAAAGCACCAACACTGATGAGCAACCCAGGAAGATTTAGATTATTTGAAGCATTCATTAGATTCTATTCCCTACCGCAAAGCAAGGAGTTTGATCCTACCATGGTTTTTGCTCTCATTTTCCCAATCTTTTATGGATTAATGATTGGCGACACGGGATACTGTTTGGTAATACTTCTTGTCTGTCTGTGGGTTATCAGACGTGTCGAGAAGGGAAAACGTAATCTAAACATAATGCCAAGGCAACTGCGAAGTTTTGCAATGTTGATATTGAAAAAAAGACAAATGGTAAAGCTATCAAAAGCAATGATTCCTGGATGTGTTGTTGGAATCGTGTTAGGAGTTATCTTCGACTTGCATTTTGGATTCCACCTCAACGGCTACGTATTTGATCTTCTAGCAAGTGTTGGAGTTACTGGTGGGTGGGTTCCAGAAGCTGGCGAATTACTAAACAGACCTTCACAAGCATTTCTAGATCCAATTCATAATGCAGGCACACTATTGCTTTATGCTGGATATATCGGCATTGGTTTTGTATCATTCGGTCTAATTTTAGGTGTAATTGATTGTATTAGAGAAGGTGAAAAAAAAGAAGCATTAGTCAAGATTGGATGGCTAGCAGTTGGTTGGGGAATTGTTCTCCTTGGACTTGCTCTCATAAGTGGAGATGCTATTAATCCAACATGGGATAGGCTGATTGAAGTTAATCCAATAGCATACATGTACTACGTATTAATTTTTGGAGGTATTGCGTTAATGGTTGCTTGTGATAAAAGTAAAGGACCTATGAAGGTCATGGCATTAATGGAAGTAGCTACAATCATCAGTCACATTCTTTCCTATACAAGACTGATTGGAATTTTACTAGCATCGGTTATACTTGCTCATACAATCGATTACATTTTCTTGAAATCGATTAACATAGGACTTCCATTAGCTGCCCTTGGCATAATGATACTATTCATAGGACATTTGTTTAACATAATCATTGGAGTCTTTGAACCTGGAATTCAAGGCGCGAGATTGGTTTACGTTGAGTACTTCTCCAAGTTTTACCGTGGTAACGGCAGAAAATTCTCACCGTTTGGATCTTTACGAAGATTCACAGAAGAACAATATCATTCTGAACAGCAGGAAAAGAAGGAATCAGATAAACCAAAACTAAAGGTTAAATAGAAATTTTTCAAAATCTGTTCAAATTTTCACAAAATAGTGTTAGAAAATTCACTTTTTTAGTAATCATTTTACTTTGTAATGCTAGAATGCAAAGATTGTAGGACTTCCACGATGCTCCCCTTTGTGTTGGTTCTACATTCTTGCATTTTAAAATTAGGAATATTTCAGCTGGTTTACGTCTAACACTCTATTACAATATCTGCATTTCAAAACTAATTTTTCTTTATCTAATACATCCATGATTGATTCAATGTGTTCATTACTGTTTGTGACACACTCAGGATTTGAGCACCTAAAAATTCTGTCAATCTCATTTGGAAGAGAGACACGTCGCTTCTCTACCAACTTGTAATCTTTGATAATATTGACTGTTGATGTAGGTGCTATTACAGCAAGTTTGTTTGTGTCATCATCTTCGAGGAACTTTCCCTCCACCTTGATCATATCTTTTTTCTTTAGTTTTCCACTTGGAACATTTAGCGCTACTGTGATGACGTTTCCATCACTCCCATCAATTCGAAGTGCATCCAACACCTTAAGCCCATTTCCCACATCAATATGGTCTATTACAGTACCATCTTTGATGCGTCTGACTGTTAGATCCGCTTGTTCCATAGCATGATTTGTATATATGCCACTATAAATGGTTCAAAGATGAATGGTTTTTTTCAGAAGGACATTATCTCAATTAGAGATCTTGTAAAGGAAGACCTTGATAGTATTTTTTCTGCTACCGAAAAAATTATCGGTTTAGATCCTAATCAAAGACGTGAGATTGCAAGGGGTAAAACACTTGGGTATCTCTTCTTTGAGCCAAGTACTAGAACTCGTTTGAGCTTCCAGTCTGCAATGGCACTAATTGGCGGAACTTCGCTTGGAATTGCAGATGTAAGTTCATCATCAGTACAAAAGGGTGAAAGCCTATCTGATACAGTTAGGGTTATGTCAGGATACACGGATGTTCTTGTTTTACGACACCCTCTTGATGGTTCTAGTAGATTTTCAGCAGAGATTTCACAAAAACCAATCATTAACGGCGGAAGCGGGACTGAAGAGCATCCAACGCAAGCTATTCAGGATCTATTCACAATCAAGAGGGAGAAAAAGAAAATTGACGGACTGAAGATTGGAATAGTTGGGGATCTAAAGTACGGTAGAACAGTTTACTCTTTACTGCATGGGCTTTGTAATTACAATGTTGACGTTCACCTAATTTCACCCGAGCTACTAAAAATTAGAAAAGATTCTACATATGACATTAAAAAGAAACTTTCTTACACAGAATCTACAAATCTTGATGAATACATTGATGATTTGGATGTATTGTATATGACAAGAATACAAAAAGAACGATTTCCTGACGAGGAGGAATATGCCAAGGTGAGAGGAAGCTATGTAATTGGATTGGACATGGTAAAAAAGATGAAAGAAGATGCAATAATTTTGCACCCTCTTCCAAGAATAGACGAAATTTCAACAGATGTTGACTCTAGCAAGCAAGCGAAATATTTTGAGCAGGCAGAATATGGAAAATATACGCGTGCTGCACTGCTTGGCCTGATTCTAAATGAGAACGGTTTCTGAACAGTTAATTTTGAAGCATCTCTAATCTTGCCATATACTAAAAAAGTTAGACTAGGCTAAATTTTAAATACAGACGTAAAACTATCAATTTGTATGCTTACTGGGGGACAAAAGATGATTATTGTAATCGTTGTTGTTTCTTTGGGTTTTGCTGGGTATCTTGTTTTTCCTGCTATGGATATTACTGCACAAGAACA
>JACNGK010000006.1:0-2931 GCA_014384145.1 Nitrososphaerota archaeon | reverse complement strand
AAAGACCGTCATGGGATGAATATTTCATGCTGCAAGCTGAATTGGCTAAATTACGTTCAAACTGCATGACACGAAAGGTTGGTGCGGTAATAGTTCAGAACCACAGACAAATTGCTACGGGCTATAATGGAACACCACCTGGAATCAAAAATTGTTTTGAGGGTGGATGTAAAAGATGCCAAGATAGGATGGATGGAAAAATTGAATCTGGTGCTTCACTTGATCGATGCATTTGCAACCATGCCGAATCTAACGCAATAATGCACTGTGCAATTTTGGGCATTGAAGCAGGTAATAAGGATGCAATTTTGTATAGCACATTTGTTCCATGCTTAGAATGTAGTAAAATGGCAATTACCATTGGAATTAAAAAAATAATATGCCTTAACACATATCCTGAGACTGATCTTGATCTGATTAAGGAATCAGGTATTTCTATTGAAATGTTGGATAAAAATAGAATTCAATACTGGGCAAAATCATTACTAAACTTGTAAAATGTCAAACCAACAGGAAGAAAATAAAACGGAAAATATGCCATATGGATTATTAATCTCTGCTACATACAATATCCAAAAACATGCGGCAATTTTAAAATTCTATGAACCAGTATCTCAAAGAATTTTTTTATGGGCAGACAAATCAGGACACAAGCCATACTGTTATTCCAAATTATCACCAGATGAGATACCAACTGAAATTTCTGAGCGGGATGACGTTATTGATATAAAACAAGTTAAACTGCTGGACATATTGCATGATAAACCAATTGATGTATCAAAAATATTAGTCAAGGATCCCTTAGCAATTGGTGGCACACAAACAAGCAAAAGTATTAGAAACTTAATCGATACTTGGGAATCTGATATAAAATATTATGAAAGTTATCTTTACGATAGTTCACTGATTGTTGGTAAATATTACAAAATTGAGAATGATGCTGTTGTTCCATATGATTTAGAAATTTCTGATGAAACTAAATTATCATTAAAGAGTATGTTATTAGATAAACAAAGTGATACCAACTTACCAGACCCAAAACAATTTGATGAACATGTCTCACAATGGGCAAACCTTCTCAATCAGCCTATACCAAAGATCAAGAGGATTAGTCTAGATATTGAAGTCGAATCAGAGATTGGCCGTATCCCAGATCCAAAAATTGCGGAAAAAAGAATTACAGCTGTAGGTTTTGAGGGTAGTGATGGATTAAAACAAGTTTTCGTTTTACGGAAAAGTGGAATTGAAGAAGGTGTAAATGAACTATTACCAGGTATCAAGATCGTATTTTATGAAGAAACAAAAGAAAAGGAAATGATATTAGATACATTTGAACTGATGAAAAAATATCCATTACTTATCACATACAATGGTGATGGATTTGATTTACCATATCTGTATAATCGTGCTAGCAGACTTGGAATCGACAGACAAAAAAATCCATTATACATGATGAGGGACTCAGCTACACTAACTGATGGTGTGCATCTTGATTTGTATAGAACTATGTCCAATCGAGCATTTCAAATCTATGCTTTTGGTCAAAAGTATAGTGATTTTTCGCTCAACAGTGTATCAAAAGGCTTACTTGGTGAGGAGAAAATCGATTATGGTGTTGAACTTAATGATTTAACGCTATATCAAACTGCAAAGTATTGCCAAAACGATGCTAGGTTAACGTACAACCTGACTGCCTTTAACAATGATTTGTTGATGAATTTGCTTATTGTAATTAGCAGAATTGCAAGAATGCCAATTGATGACATATCTAGGATGGGTGTATCACAATGGATTCGTAGTTTACTATATTATGAACACAGACAGAATGGAATTTTAATTCCAAGAAGGCAAGAACTTGACAATAAATCATCTAATGTAGTAAATGAGGCAGTAATAAAAGACAAGAAATTTCGAGGTGGTTTAGTAGTTGAGCCAGTAGAGGGAATACATTTTGACGTTACGGTTATGGATTTTGCAAGCCTGTACCCCAGTATTATAAAAGTGAAAAATCTATCATACGAGACTGTAAGATGCTCACATGATACGTGTAAGAAAAATACTATACCACAAACAAATCACTGGGTCTGCACCAAAAAAAATGGTTTAACATCTGTACTAATTGGCTCATTGAGGGATTTGAGAGTAAACTATTACAAAAATATGGCAAAAAAGGATACACTCACGGTTGAGGAGAAGCAACTTTTTACTGTTGTAAGCCAAGCGCTTAAGGTAATACTAAATGCAAGCTATGGAGTTATGGGCGCAGAGATTTTTCCATTATACTTTTTGCCTGCGGCAGAGGCAACAACTGCAACAGGCAGGCATATCATTATGGACACTATTGACAAATGCAAAGAATCTGGAATTGATGTTCTATATGGCGATACTGATTCACTGTTTGTGAAGAAACCTACTTCCAAGCAGATTGAGGATATAATTACTAAAGCAAAGATGGACCATAATGTAGAATTAGAAATTGAGAAAGAGTACAGATATGTTGTGTTAAGCGGAAGAAAGAAGAATTATCTTGGTGTTACAAAAAATGGTAAAGTAGATGTTAAGGGTCTAACGGGAAAGAAATCACATACACCGCCATTTATCAAAACATTGTTTTATGAGTTGCTTGACATACTATCTGAAATTAAAACAGTTGAGGAGTTCGAAAGAGCAAAAAATAAAATTTCTGACAAAATTACTGAATGTGCAAGAAAGGTGCAGGCTAAAGAAATACCATTGCAAGATCTGGCTTTCAATGTAATGATAAGCAAAGCACCAAAGGATTATACAAAAACAATACCACAGCATATTCGTGCAGCAAAACAATTAGAGTCGATCAGAGAAATAAAAAAAGGAGACATAATATCGTACATCAAAATATTAAACAAGCCTGGAGTCAGACCAGTTGAAATGGCACGCAAAAGCGAGATTGAC
>JACNGK010000058.1:5987-14836 GCA_014384145.1 Nitrososphaerota archaeon | reverse complement strand
TCAACAAGTCTTTCAGGTCTGAACTCACCGATCGTATCTTGAAAAAGAATCTCTTTTCCATTATGCAAAGCATTAACGCAAATTTGGAATATCAACTGCGTTTTTCCTGTAGCGCTTTGTCCAGAAATACTAGTAATTAATCCATCTTTAATACCACCGCCAAGAAATTTATCAAGTTCTTTTAATCCTGTTTCGATCATGTCTTTGTTTACGCTAAAAAACTAAAGAGATTTTCCTAAATAATCGATAGGCAAGGCTTTAATTATAGTACCCAAAGAAAATTGCATTAAGTGGATAACAAGTGTCACAAACAACAGCTAAAAGACCATTAACAACCTTACAAAAAAGCACAAAAAAAAGCGTTATTGTTAGATTGAAAAATGATGTTGAGTATAAAGGTAAAATAGATAATGTTGATTCTTATATGAATTTGATAATGACTGATGCTGAAGAACTAAAAGATGGAAAGGCTGTTGAGAAGTTTGGAAGAGTAATTTTACGGGGAAATAACGTGCTGTTCATCAAATTAGAAAACGAACTTTAAACCGTAATTTCAAATGTCCAAGAATTATATTTTTACGTCAGAGTCCGTAACTGAAGGTCATCCAGATAAGGTGTCTGACCACATTTCTGATGCAATACTGGACGAATTTCTTAGGCAGGATCCAGATTCAAGGGTAGCGGTTGAGACACTCGTAACAACAGACTTTGTTACAGTTGCTGGTGAGGTTACGTCAAAAGGTAAATTTGACATTGAGAAAGTTGTCAGAGATACTATTGCGGAAATTGGTTATGACGATCCTGCGTTGAAGTTTGATGCAAAAACCTGTAAAGTTGTTGTGAAAATAGATCCACAGAGCCCAAATATTTCTCAAGGAGTAACGGTATCACAAACACAAAAGGAACAAGGTGCAGGAGACCAAGGATTGATGTTTGGATATGCAACAAACGAAACTGACGAGTTTATGCCTTTACCAATATCACTGGCTCATAAGCTTACAAAAAAACTTGCTGATGTTAGAAAATCAAAAGAATTAGCATGGGTTAGACCTGATGGCAAGTCTCAAGTTTCTGTCGCATATATAGATAACAAACCAGAAAGGGTTGAAACCATTGTCATTTCAACGCAGCATGATCCTGAAATATCAAACGAAGAGATTAGAAAACAGATTATTGATAAAGTGATTAAGCCTGTTTGTGGAAATTGGTGGCACGAAGATATTACAATTCATGTAAATCCAACCGGAAAATTTGAAATTGGGGGACCGCATGGTGATGCAGGCCTTACCGGTAGAAAAATTATTGTTGATTCTTATGGTGGAATGGGAAGACATGGTGGTGGTGCATTTTCAGGAAAGGATCCATCAAAGGTGGATAGGTCAGCATGTTACATGTGTAGATATGTTGCAAAAAATTTAGTGGCTGCAGGTCTTGCTGATAGATGTGAGATACAAATTGCTTATTCCATTGGAGTTTGCCAGCCGCTGTCATTGATGGTTAACACATTTGAAACAAATAAAATACCTGAAGAGGAAATTGAGAAAATTCTAAACTCACACTTTGACATGAAGCCGGCCTCAATAGTTTCTCATCTAGACCTAAAGAGACCAATTTACAAAAAAACTGCAGGCTATGGTCATTTTGGTAGAAATGAATCAGAATTTACCTGGGAAAAGACGGACAAATCTGAAGAGCTAAGAAAGGCGGCTGGACTGTAAAAATTCTGCAACTGTTGTTAATTTAACACCAGATAATTTTTTAAGTTGTTTTCCATCGCTTGTATAATCTCCAACTAGGATGTTTAGTGATTCTAAACCGTAAACACTTTTTGTATTACGTTTTGCTTCATCGTACGCACTCTCTAGATTGATTTTTTGAATTTTTACACTAGTATTTTTAGTAAAAAGCTTCACAAAATCTTCAAAGCTCATTTTTTGTGGTCCCACTAGATCTAAAATCTTCTTAGAAAATTTTTTCTCATTAATGGCTTCTAGGATAATTTTTGCAACATCTACCACGGATATTGGCTGTAATCTATATTTGCCAGAACCTGGAATGATAATAACACCTTTTTTCATCTGCTTGGAAAGAGCTTTGGTTAGGTAGTCTGTTTTTCCTATAATGTAGGAGGCGCGAAATATAGTATAATCCAATCCAGAGTTAATTATTTCACGTTCAGCCTTGTATTTTGAAACAAAATAATCTGACTTGTTGCTTCTAGAAACACCAAGACCACTAATAAAAATAATTTTTTTAATGCCCGCATTTTTACACGCTTTAATTACATTTTTTGTCAGATTGAGATTGATTTCTTCAAACGTAGATTTTGATGATTGTCTTCCTATACCAATTAGATGTATCAAAGCATCGTAATTTTTTAGTTTAGTTTGAAGTTTTGGTTCTAAGAGATTTGTAGATGTTATCTTTACTTCAGAGACATGTTTACGAAAATTTTTTCGGGAAATTCCTAAAACATTGATTTTATTTTTGTGAAGAAAATTTCTTAGATTTTTACCTACAAAGCCATTAGCGCCAGTAACTACTATACCTCTAGATATGCTTGACATGAAAAAAATCACACAACAATTGATTTTAAGGATATCATTAGTTATTCATCGTGGATCCGCCAGAAAAACCTAAAGGTAATTTACGTACTGGATTCACTACTGGTACAAGTGCTGCAGCTGCCTCAGTTGCGGCTGTTTTATCAATTATTAATCAGAAAAAAACTGAATCGGTTGATGTTTTACTTCCAAAAAAATCTAGGATCACAATTAATATCAATAGTTGTGAATTTGAAAAAAACAAGGCGCATTGCTCGGTAATTAAAGACGCAGGTGATGATCCTGATGTAACACATGGTGCAGAAATTGTCGTTGACTTGGAACTAACACCAAACCCAAATTCCATCGAAATAGATGGTGGTGAAGGTGTGGGTAGAGTAACAAAACCTGGAATAGGATTAGATATTGGCCAAGCTGCAATTAATCCAACTCCACGAAAAATGATCATTGAAAATTTAACCGAAGTTGGTAAAGAAATTTTAGAAAAAAATGGAATCAAGGTAATAATATCAGTTCCAAAGGGTAAGGAGCTTGGACCAAAGACTGACAACCCTCGAATTGGAATAGTTGACGGAATATCAATTCTAGGAACAAGTGGAATTGTAATGCCATACTCAACTGCATCATTTGCAGCTGCTATTAGACTGCAGCTTGATGTTGTACTATCGATGGGAGATGACACAGTTGTCCTAACAACCGGTGGAAGAAGCGAGGATTTTGCGAGGAATGTTTTTGATCTTCCTGATCATTCATTCATACAGTTTGGAGATTTTTCTGGATATACAATTTCACAATGCGCAAAAAAAGGAATGAGTAAAGCGCATGTTGGTGGATTTATCGGGAAATTTGCCAAGATGGCAACTGGTGTCAAACAGACACATGTAAAGGGCTCAAAAGTTAACATGGATTTTCTCTCAGAATTGGCAAAAAAATGCAAGGCTGATGAGTATGTTATTCAGAAAATCAAAAAGGCAAATACTGCTAGAAACGTTCAAGAGATTATTCTCGAAAATAATATTGAGGGCTTCTTTGATCTGATTTGTTCAGAAGTTTACAAACAAATGAGAGGTCATTCAGAAAATAAGATCCCTATTGAAATTATACTGTTTAATTTTGATGGAAATGTTTTGGCTCGCTATCCCAAACAGTAAGGAATTTTATTAAACTAGCATACAATCAACGCATGGAAAGAGTAGCAATTTTAGCCATTACTAAAAATGGCATTAAGATCGCAAAAGAACTGAAGGAAAAATTCTCTTCCTGGGAAGTATTTGCGCCCAATAAATTCTCTGATGGTAACACGAGCATTAACTGGTATGGCGATAACACATCGACAAAAATTGTAGAATTATTCAAATCAAATGATGCGCTAGTTTGTTTGTTCTCATTAGGTGCAGTTGTAAGATTAATCTCGCCACACTTGAAAGACAAGAAAACTGACCCTGCCGTTATTGTAATTGACGATAAGGCTCAGTTTGTAATCAGTACACTTTCTGGACATCTAGGTGGAGCAAACAAACTTACAAACGACATTGCAGACAGACTTGGTGCAATACCTGTAATAACAACAGCGGCTGATGTAAACAAAACCATTGCGGTAGATCTTGTTGGAAAAGATTTTGGGTGGAAGATTGATGATGACTCTAATGTAACTAAGATTAGCGCGTTTATGGTCAACGAGGAAAAAATTGGTGTGTATCAAAACTGTGGAAGAAAAGATTGGTGGGGAGATAAGCTACCGGTCAATGTTACTATATATCCTACAATCAATGAACTAAAAAATTCAGATTCAAAGGGATACCTGATTATAACAGATGAGGTTATTGATGATGATTTGTTACAAAATTCAGTGGTTTATAGACCACCAAGTCTAGTAGTGGGAGTTGGATTACACTGGGATACTACAAAAGAAACTATCAAAGACGGTTTAATGAGATGCATGAATGAATTCAAACTTAGTGAAAAATCTATTGCAAGGTTTGTATCAATTAAGAAAGAAAAAGATGTGGTTGGTCTTGTTGAACTTGCAAAAGAGATGTCTATACATATACAATATTTTGGAAAGGAGGAGCTTGCTTCTATTGCTACACCAAATCCATCGAATACAGTCCAAACATTTGAGGGTACGCCAAGTGTGTCGGAAGCTGCAGCAATTAGGAGCTCTGAAGGAAAATTAGTAGTTGAAAAACAAAAATTCCCTCCAAACTTAACAATAGCAATTGCGAGGATACCAAATTGAAAAGAGGTTTGTTATTAATTGATAGAGGAAGCCGAGAAAAGGAGGCAAAGCAAGAGTTGGAAGTGATCTGCAAGAAGATAAAGGAAAAGGGAGATTATGAATTTTCTAACTATTGTTTCTTGGAAGTTATACCACCGTATATTGAAGAGGGAATTAACCAAAGTCTCACTCACGACATTGATGAATTAACGATTGTTCCGTACTTTCTTTATCCTGGAAAAAAGATCAAAGCTGCCGTAAACGAATCAATTGGATTTCAGAAAAAAACAGACGTAAAACTTCGAATAACCAAGCCAATGAGCATGCACAAAACTATGATTGATCTTGTAGATAACAGAATTACATCAGCGTTAAGTGAAAACTCTGTTAACCTGCCGAAAAATGCTGTGGATGTGCTTGTTATTGGGCATGGGAGTAAGGATCCGAACGCTAAACGTTCCATGGAATATGTGGTTGATGGGATAAAACCTACATACAGAAATGTAAGTTTCTGCTTTTTGGAAATCGAGGAGCCTAACATTAAACAGGGAATTATCAAATGCAAAAATGATAGTCCGGAGGTATTGGTGGTTGTCTTTTATTTTTTGCATGAAGGCGCACATGTAAAACGAGACATATATGAAGATCTGAATCCTGCATTGGAAGAAGCAAAATTGCAGAAAGTACTAATTACAAAACATATCGGAACTGATGACAAGATGGTTGACCTCATTATTGAAAGAGCCAAGGAGGTGGAAGTTGCAAACTAGAAAAGGACAATCAATAGAAGATGAAAGTATGGAGATCATTGACCGTGAGATTGGATCTCATCCATACAGCGACATGGAATGGCCGATAGTCAGAAGAATCATTCATGCCACAGCGGATTTTGATTTTGCTGGAAAAAACAAGATAATTTTTCACGATGATGCAATCACAAGTGGGATTAATGCGCTGAAAAATGGCTGTAGTATAATCACAGATGTGAATGGTGTGATTGGTGGACTGAACAAGCAAAATCCAAAAGATTTTGGAAATAATATAATATGTAATATTTCCGACCCAGGTCTGGCTGAAAAGGCAAGGCAAGAGGACAAAACTAGGGCGCAAATGTCCATGCGAGTTGCAGCTTCTGACATGAACGGTGGAGTTGTGGTAATAGGTAACGCTCCAACTGCATTGCTGGAAGTAATCAAGATGATTCAAGAGAAAGTTACAAAACCTGCATTAATTATAGGAATTCCTGTAGGATTCGTATCTGCAGTGGAATCTAAAGAAGAATTACAAAAGATTGATGCTCCGTTTATCACTAATACTGGCAGAAAGGGTGGAAGTTCCTGCGCTGCGTCAATTGTTAATGCATTATTCAAATTGTTACGGGAAAATTAGTCAATGCTTGGAAAAAAAGCTGCGTCTATCTGTATTATAATTATTGGAATTATTGTAGCCATACCATTCAATTACATATATGGAATTGATGGATTTGAAGTTGATATAGTTTGGACAATTGTTGGAATTGTTATGACTGGTTCAGGTTTTTATTTATTAAAAAATTCAGCTAAACTGAAACCAATCTAAACTCTCTTGCTAACAAGTTTTGTAGCATATTTTGCACTGTCAAAGTATAGGTGACAGTATGATGCAAGCGTATTGTATTCAGAAAGAGCATCCTTTTTACCAGATATCCCCTCGCCGATCTTCAGATCATATACAAGTTTGGCATCTCTTGCTAGATTGCCAATCTTTGAGTAATGAAACTCATGTGCACGAAACTTTGCCGGACCAGAGACCAAGCAGCTTGATGTGATTCTCCCTTCGGTATAGTTTAACGTCATCTTCTTCGTCATCCGAGTTTCTGCATCGAACAAGCCTACCATCTTATACTTTTTTTTGCCAAAGCTTATCGATTTTGTCAGATACATCAATCCCCCACACTCTGCATAGATTGGGATTCCCTCTTCAGCATATTTTTTTATCATCTTCCTCATGATTGTGTTCCGCTCAAGTGATTGCCCTAAAACTTCAGGAAATCCACCTCCAATGTAGATTAAATCACATTTTGGGATTTTTTTGTCTGTTACTGGACTAAAAAATTTCAGCTTTGCTCCTTCCCTACGCAATGCTTCAAGGTTATCATGATAGTAGAAATTAAACGAAGAATCAAGTGCAACCGCTACTGTTGCTATAGATTTTTTGATTTTTTTTGCCTTAACCTTTGGAAGTTCTGATACGTTTTTACAAATCTGAATTATTTTATCAATGTCAAGACTGTCAGAAATCTCACGTGAAACTTTCCTAATTTTATTCTGTAGTGACCTTTGTTCCTTTACAGGAATAAGTCCGAGATGTCGCGATTCCAAGCTCTCAGAATTTCTTAGTATAGATCCAAGTATTGGAACCTTCAGGCTTGCAAGTGCTTGCTTGCACATACTTTCATGTTTCTTGCTGCCAATTTTGTTCAAAATTATACCAACAATCCTAGAATTACGATGAAACTTTGCAAATCCTAGTGCAGTCGCAGCAATGGAACGTGCTGTTTTGCTTGCGTCCAAAATTAAAATGGTAGGAGATTTTAGCAGCGATGCAACATGATGTGTACTAGCATAGTTTGTCTTTCCACCAAACCCATCATAATAACCCATCACGCCCTCAATTACAGAAATATCAGATGTGGAATTTTTTACAAAACTATGTTGTAATTCACTTTCTCCCATTAACCATACATCCAAATTTTTTGCATCCTTACCTGATATTGCAGAGAGATAACTGGGATCAATATAATCAGGACCAACCTTGAATGGCTGTATCCCATAGCCACGTTTCTTGATCCCATAAATTATCGCGGATGTGATCGATGTCTTACCAACTCCGCTGGTTACCCCAGCAACAACTAACCGTGGAATCTTCAATTCTTTGTCTAGGAATTTCATCACTATCAATCTTTTTAGTTTAGAGAAAATTCAAAGTAAACGTGAGCCAAAAGGGACTCGTTATTGTATATACTGGTGGAGGCAAGGGAAAAACCTCAGCCGCACTAGGACTTGTACTAAGAGCTGTAGGATACAACCATAAAGTTTGCATGGTACAATTTGTAAAAGGCTCTTGGCATTATGGTGAGCTCGATTCCGCAAAAAGGTTAGCACCAGAATTTGAGCTGATTACGGCAGGCAAGGGATTTGTAGGTATTTTAGATGACAAAAGCCCACGCGAGGATCACGTAAAGGCAGCAAACGATACGCTGGAGATTAGTAAGGAAAAGATAATGTCGGGTAACTTTGACGTTGTTATACTGGACGAGATTAATTATGCACTACAACTGAAATTACTGAATTTGGATGATGTGATAGATCTCATAAAGTCAAAGCCACCTGAACTTGATCTTGTGTTGACAGGCAACCATGCAGAAGAGAAAGTCATAGAATTGGCAGATCTTGTGACTGAAATGAAAGAAATCAAACACCCATTCAAATCTGGCATAAAGGCAAAGAAAGGAATAGATTTCTAGACAGCAACAATAAATTACCTAGTTAAAAAAATACAACGAATGACAACTGAAGTACATGAATTACCAGAAGTAGGAGAAATTGTTGTTGCTACAATTAGTAAGATAACAGCTCATGGTGCTTATGCAACTCTAGATGAGTATAACAATATTCAGGGATTTTTGCATGCTTCAGAAATAGCACACGGATGGGTACGGAATATTAACAAATTTGTAAAATCTGGAGAGAAGAAAGTTCTGCTTGTAAAGAGGATTAAGGAAGGTAGGGAAGAAATTGATTTATCGCTTAAACAGGTTTCAAGGGATCAACAAAAAAAGAAACTTGTTGATGTAAAACGATTCGAAAAAGGAAAAAGTATTATTAAAAGTGTGCAAGAGAAAACAAAATTATCAAATAGTGATGTTGAAAAACTGGAAGACAAGATTTTTTCAAAATATGATTCCGTTTATGATGGAGCTGTTGACATTGCTACAAACGGAATTAAAGTTTTTGGCGATTTGAAATTACCGAAAAAAACTTTGGATGTAATTGAAGAAGTAAGTATGAAAATTAAACTGCCTTCAG
>JACNGK010000058.1:0-5062 GCA_014384145.1 Nitrososphaerota archaeon | reverse complement strand
TAATTCAAAGTGTTTAAAAGATAAATTTTGCTAGGATTCCAAAACAATCTTATCGCTTGAAAGTGACATGACTGAACCACCTAAACTTTTAATTTTATTTTTTAATTCGCTGTCAAGCGTGGCAATTATACCTCCATGCTTTCTTACACGTTCAATTATCGCTTGATCTGCAAACTTACCAGACATTTGAGTGGTTTTCAAATTTCGTGCAAACTCAAGAGCTGTTATAGCATCTTGTTTTTTCTTTTGTGTTTTAGAAAGTTTTTTCAGCTCATTTAGTACTGGAGACGGAACAACAAACTGGATTTGGCCAATCTCTGTGTTTACAGAATCTATATTCTTGATCTTTCTAGTAGCTAAGTGAATCAGAAAGCTTGTATCACAGATGACTTCAACCAACTATTCCTGCACCGATAAGTCTCCACCTTTCTGCAATTCTTCTGCTAAGCGCAACACTTCCTTTATCAAAAAGGCATACTGGCCTTCTAAATTCCACTTCTATATTATCAGATTTTACTTTACTTACTGTTGCAGGTACAGGGGCAGTTCCAACACTAATTCTAAGCAATTCACCAACTTTTACAGGTACAACTTTGGTTTCTCCGGCAGAACCAACGGCCGTGTCGAATAAACTGATTTTTAGTTTTGCCTCTGTAGAATTTTCAGGTAGAGTACCAGGCTTACCAACTACAGAGCCTATCAGTGAATCACTTGTTGAAAGAGAGGGATCAAGTTTTGTTCCAATTGCCACCAAACCTCCTGATTTTACTTCATCTACAATACCAGCGCCTGTTCCCAAAGAAACTATTTCTGTCTGTATAGATTGATAAGATTTCTTCTTCGGATTAATTATTCCGGGTTTGATCTCAATTTCATCGCCAACCGATAACTTTCCCTGAGTTATGCTACCGCCGATTACTCCACCTTTGAGATTTTTTATTTTAGTTCCAGGTTTGTTTATATCAAAAGATCGTAAAACATGCATCACAGTGTCACTAGATTCATCTCTAACTGGTGTTTCAATTGTTTCTTCAATAGCACCTATCAAAGCATCCATGTTAAGAGATGACTGTGCGCTAATTGGTATAATTGGGGAACTAGCTGCCTTTGTTCCCTTTACAAACTTTGTAATTTCAGAGTAGTTTGATAAAGCATCTTGGTGTGATATGAGATCAACTTTGTTTTGAACAATTACAATTTGTTTGATTCCCAATATTTGCAAAGCTAGAAGGTGTTCTTTTGTTTGAGGCTGTGGAACTTTAGAATTTGCAGCAACTAACAGCAAAGCACCATCCATTAGTGCCGAACCTGAAAGCATGTTTGCCATCAAACTTTCATGACCTGGACTATCTACAAAACTTATGACTCTTGATAATTCGCTTTCTTTTCCACAGTTATGACATTTTGGCTCAGTTGAATATCCCAATGGAGATTCACAGTCTTTACATTTGTAAAATGCTGCATCTGAATATCCAACACGTATGGTAATGCCTCTTTTTAGCTCTTGACTATGTACACTAGTCCAATTTCCAGTTAGTGCCTGAATTAGAGTTGTTTTTCCGTGGTCTACATGACCTGCAGTACCAATATTGACACATGGTTGT
Organism: Nitrososphaerota archaeon; assembly: GCA_014384145.1. Taxonomy (GTDB): domain Archaea; phylum Thermoproteota; class Nitrososphaeria; order Nitrososphaerales; family Nitrosopumilaceae; genus Nitrosopelagicus. The sequence continues at coordinate 3,458 of JACNGK010000058.1, read as the reverse complement.
TTTCCATATTTTTTTATGTACCAATCAGGAAGTGAATCTTTCCAATGCATGATTAAGAATTAAAAATTCTGTTATGTTAACCTATTCCTTTTTTTCTTTAGGAGCTTCTGCCTTTGGTTTTTCTTTAGGAGCTTCTGCCTTTGGTTTTTCTTTAGGAGCTTCTGCCTTCTCCTCTTTCTTAGGTTCCTCTACCTTAATTTCGCCATCATATCTACTGTTAATTTGATAAATTTCTTCAGATATTGTATTTCCTCTTAATAGCTTCCGTTTTCGCAGACCTTTTTCTGTTTGTTGTAAACCAACTCCTTTTGGTATTAGGATACGTTTTCTTGCAGAGCTAAGTAGATCTGATCTCATAGGAACACCTGATTTATCACTACCACCTGTAATCTTGATCTTTCCCTCTAATCCCACAAGAGAGGCATCTGTTTCTTGACCTATTAGTAATCCAAGCAAAGGATTTGCATCATTATCTTTTAGTTCCCTAGTAATTGATTTTCCTTTTGTGTCAGATATTGTTATCTTGAAGTTGGCCAAGCATTCGAAAAAATCACCAAACTACTAATTAACCTTTGGAGTTTGTTAGCTAGAAACCTGATCTATCTGGAATATAATCCGCAGACATGTTCAGTGCCTTCTCTTTCATAATCTCCAAGTAAGTTTCGTAATCTGCCTCAAAGCTACAGTGTGGACATTTTACTTTTGTAATATCATCGTCAAGAACTGCAACCTTTTCGCATTCTGGACATCTTGCATCCATGAAAAAAATTATCAGTCAAACTATATAATATTAATTTCAAAACTCGAATTGAGCGGAGTTAGTCCAGACTGGTAGGACGTCAGCTTCCCAAGCTGGAGGTCGCGTGTTCAAATCCCGCACTCCGCATACCTCAAATTAACGCAAGTCTTTATCATCTACTTTTTCAATTGAAAGGATTTCAATTATTTCGTTGATTTTAGAAACAATATCAACGTACGAAGGTGAAACGATCTCTCCCTTCTCATTGTGATCAATTATCAGCTTTTTTACCATAAATTTTCTAATTATTTTACTATATTTCAATCTATTAAATCGACAAAAAAGATTGGATCATGGATTGCCCATCGCTACTCATTTCAGGATGAAACTGCGTACCAAAAATGTTCAAATTATTATGTTTTACAATTTCATACTTACATGATTTGGAGCTGGCTAAACTATGAAGATGGCTACCTAATTGTGAAATTTCATAATTATGACTTTCAGTTACGTCAATTTCTCCATGGCAAATTTTGTTTTCCTTTTCAATAACAACAGTTTCCTGACCTCCTACATGTTCATCTGATTTTTTTATTGTGCCGCCCAATGTAATGGCTAGAATTTCAGCACCATAACAAATTCCAAGCAATGATTTTTCTTCAGTGGTGGCATGTTTTATGATTTTAGAGTTTACTGCGTTAATTTTTCTATCATTTTTCCTTCTTCCAGAAAGAATAAACGAATTAAATTGTTGTATATCTGATAGATCCACTTCATCAAATTTTTGGCTGATGAATTTAATTTTCTTTTCAGAAAGAAAGTTTACCAGATTTTTTGTGTAGATAGAACCATTATCTACAACAAGTAGCAACTACTTGCCTACCTCAATCGAGATATAATGTAGCTCAGTTACGTTGTCAACAACTTTGAGATAGCCAAAGTTAAATGCATTTTCTTCCTCCCACATTAGAATACGCTTACTAGTTCCAGCTTCGTTGATGAATTGTGTAACCAATTTAGTTGTAGCCTCTTGGTCAGATTTTGAATAGAATGCAATATCACCTATACTAAACGCCAATGGAATTTGAATTGTAGTTGGAGTGGTAAGAACAATACCCTTTTCTTCAAAAATTGATAGCACAACATCTATTCTCGCATCTTTGTCTAGTACAATACCCATTACGCCATCACTGGTCGCAGTAGCAGTTGGTGTAATGCCAGCTAGTTTTTGCAGATATGCCTCAAATGCTGATTCTTGTGTATCGCCTAGACCCACATGATATTCGCCGGTAAACGCGGCACCAACAGCTGCAATAGTACCCAGTTGTGCAACAACACCACCTGCACCAGCAGTATAAACTGGGATAAAGTAGGTATCATGCTCACCCACTTGGTATAATATGTTATCACCAATTCGAGGATTTCTCAAAAGTGTCTTTAATTGAGCAAAGTCTGGATCTCTATCCAATGCCTCACGAACAGAGGTAGGACCTAACAGTTTAATGTCTGATTCTATTGGAACTTCATAAAATTGCATGTTACCTAGGTTTGGTTTATCATTTTCTACAACCATGTATCCAGCCAAGTTTCTTCCCTGTGAACCTCTAAGTTCGAGAGACAGCAATCCAACAAATTCTGGTTCTTCAAATCCAGGTGGCTTTGCTTGTATGTAGTAAGTATCTAAGCCACGAGGTATTTCATAGAATTCATTTGCTTGTATGAATATATCAACATCAGTAACGTGATAGATGTTGTACATCTCGGTCCTCCAGTTAAAAAGCTCCTGAGGATACCTTATCTGTTCTTCAAGCCATTCAGGCATCTCGATTACGTTGTGTTTATACTGGCTCATGAACATATCAGAAAAAAAGTCGTCTCCATGTTTGATTAGTTGAATACTACCGTCATAGGTATCTACTAACCCATAACCTACCAATCTAAGATACGGATTTCCCGCTGACCAAGGCACATCTCTTGAATCAAATCCAATAATGAGGGGAACGAGCCAATAGGTATTCTTGCCATCTGTTACTGGGAGTGAATCAAGCTCCTTTCCAAACAAGTCATACAAAAAGTATGGATATAGTGTTTCCATTCTATCATTAACATCCTTGTATCTCATAACGTGAATTGGCGTTCCAGGAAATGAGATCATAAAGTTTGGCTCAAACAGCCAGCTGATAGGCGGAGCAATCTCCAAGCCACCTATTCCATCATATGATGCATTGTTTAGTTCTGCGGTGGTTGATCCTCGGTCTGTTGGATATCCGGACCAAGTTTGATCAAGCAAGCCGCCCTCGCCATAGTAGATTTGTCTCTGTTCAAACAACTCAGAGCTATCAACTATTTGACCATCAGTCGCCTCTAAAGTTAGAAATCCGTTTGGCACATGAGTGTAAACTAGGTGTTCGTTATACCACTGGTTTTCCAAGCTTACAGAAGAAGGCAGAATTGGTGCCATGGATGCAGTCCAGTATAGTTTGTCATCAAACCTCAAAATATCATTATCTTCAAAATTTACATAAGGTATCAATCCAATTTCTGGTTTTAATTTTGCAAATGCCGCTTCCCAATCCCATACACGGATACCGTCTAGAACATCAGCATTGTCTTCAATGTACTGATCAATTTGGTTTGGAGAAATTGATTTTATTGTTGGATCATGAATATGTTCTTCAATTTGATCTAATTCAGCAAGGTATTGATTCACACCAATTTG
>JACNGK010000105.1:0-2960 GCA_014384145.1 Nitrososphaerota archaeon | reverse complement strand
TTTCAGAAAATGATGATATGAAAGCAGACGCTGAAATCATTCATGAAAAATACAAATCCAAACTTGCATCATTAGATGAAATGGAATGTGAAATCAAATCTAAACTTGAGGAAAGATTGATTGAGTTAGACACACAAATGAAATCTGCAAAAATGTTATCGTTTGATGCCAAAGTACAATTCAAAAGTAATGAAATCTCTGAGGCAACATTTGAAACTGTGAAATCATGCACAACTGAGGTAATTGAACATGTGACACATGAACAATCTGAAATTTCAAATGTAAAGAGTAGAATTACTGACCTTGAATTGGAAGTGCAAAAGATAACAACACCTGCAGAAGTGGATATTCAAGAATCTGCCGTTTCATATCTGGAGACAAATGAACTACAACAAGTAGTTCAAACAATACTTCCAGAAGCACCAACACAACCAATTGTAACGCCTTCAGAACCAATTGAAGCTCAAGTACCACAAATACCTGAACCTCCAACTGAATCTGAAGTGACTTTTACATTCCCAGACCCACCTCAACAGGTGAAATCAGACACATCTAAAGACGACAACGATAATGATTGGTTAGCTAGAATGGAAGCACAATAATTTTTTTAATTTATTTTTTTAACACTTAGAAAGATCTAACTTTATACACTTTTTGATGTCTGAAAAATATGCCATTGGACTTGGTAACAATGATGTAATTTTACGAAAAAAAGCAAATTCTGATTTTGTCTCTTTTTGGGATGAACAGGCTCATAATTTAAGTTGGTTTTCCCCTTGGGATCGAACTCTTGATTGGACTCCTCCTTTTGCTAAATGGTTTGTTGGAGGCACAATTAACGCCTCATACAACGCTCTTGATATTCATCAAAACACCAAATCTTACAAACCTGCAATTTTGTGGGAGGGTGAAAATGGTGATTCTAAAACATATACCTACGGTGATTTATTCATTGAAGTTCAAAAATTTGCTAATGTTTTAAAATCTCTTGGGGTAAAAAAAGGAGATAGAGTAACTATCTATCTTCCTATGGTTCCAGAATTACCTATTGCAATGCTAGCCTGTGCAAGAATTGGTGCCATCCATACTGTTGTATTTTCTGGATTTAGTGCTGCATCCATTAAAGATAGAATTGAGGATTCTAAATCTAAAATTGTGATTACTGCTGATGGTGGTTATAGACGAGGAAAAATTGTTAAACTTAAAGAAGTAATTGATGATGCAATTAAGGACTTTGAATTTGTTGAACATGTTATTGTTCTAGAAAGAACAAAAAACAAAATTTATCTTTCTACCAAAGACAAACTATGGAAAGATTTGATGGAAACTATTTCCGATTCTTGTGATGCTGAAAAATTACCTAGTGATCATCCTCTTTACATTTTATACACTTCTGGAACTACTGGAAAGCCTAAAGGGGTTTTACATGGAACAGGTGGATATCTGACTCATCTTTATTCTACTTTTAAATGGGCATTTGACATTAAAGATTCAGATGTATTTTTTTGCACTGCTGATATTGGTTGGGTCACTGGACATAGCTATGTAGTTTATGCTCCTTTACTTCATGGTGCAACTCAAATAATGTATGAAGGTGCACCTGATTTTCCTGATGTATCAAGAATGTGGGATATTTTACAGAAATATCATGTTAGTATTTTCTATACTACTCCAACTGCTCTTAGAATGTTTATGAAATTTGGCGATGATATTCCAAATTCATTTGATCTTTCTTCTTTACGTTTACTTGGAACTGTTGGCGAACCAATTAACCCTGAAGTTTGGAAATGGTATTACAAAACTATTGGAAAAGAGAAATGCCCTATAATTGATACTTGGTGGCAAACAGAAACTGGTGGTATGATGATATCTCCGTTACCTGGAGTGGAAACCATTCCTTTGAAGCCTGGTTCTGGAACTTTACCCATTCCAGGTACTGTTATTTCTGTCGTTGATGAATTTGGAACTGAAGTTCCTCCTAACACTAAGGGTTATCTAATTATTAAAAATCCTTGGCCTGGTATGCTTTTGACATTATGGGGAGATGATGAAAAATACAAAACTGTCTATTGGTCAAAATATCCTAATTGTTACTATCCTGGTGATTATGCTCTAAAGGATGATGATGGATATTTATGGTTACTAGGACGTGCTGATGATGTTTTAAAAATTGCAGGTCATAGAATTGGAACTGCTGAACTTGAAAGTTGTATTGTATCTAATGATGATGTTGCAGAATCTGCTGTATGTGGAATCCCTGATGACATTAAAGGTGAGGTAATTATAGCATTTGTTGTTTTAAAAGATGGAATTACAACTGATAAAAATATTTTAGAAAAAAACCTTTATGTTCAAATCCGAAATGATATTGGTGCTATTGCTTCTCCTAAACAAATCTATTTTGTTTCAAAACTTCCAAAAACACGTAGTGGAAAAATTATGCGACGATTATTGAAATCTATTGGCAATGGTGAAAAAATTGGTGATACTAGTACTTTAGATGATGTTTCTGCTGTAACTGAAATTCAAAGTATTGTTCAAGAAAAATCTAAATAATTTATTTTAATTGTTTTAAATTTATTTCTAGTAACATTTGAAACATCTCTTTTAATCCATCATATTCTGATTTTGAATCTTTGTCTAATTGATCGTATTCTTTCTCTTTGATTTTTTCTAATTTTTGATTTGATTCTTTAAAAAATTCTTCATATTTTTTTATATTTTCATCACTCATCTGTGTTAAATTAAAAATTACTGTATTACTTCCAATCAAATTTTTATTTTCATCATAAAGACTAGTTGCTTGCAGTGACCCTGAAAATGTACTTTTATCTTGTCTGATGAATGTAATTTTTCTATCTGTTACTTTACCTGTTTCAAACCATATTTTTAGAGAATTATTCATTGATTCCCATGATTCTTTTGGTACGTGCTCAAAAATTGGTTTGCCTAAAATTTCT
>JACNGK010000028.1:0-15048 GCA_014384145.1 Nitrososphaerota archaeon | reverse complement strand
ACAGATTCAATTCATTGAAAATAAAATCACTGAATTTGAGAATGAATCAGCAAATGCACGAAATACACTGGAACAGCTTGCAGTAGAAAAGAAGGAAGAGGAAGTATTACTCTCAAAACTTGAAGAACAAATTAAGAATGACTCGTCTAAGCAATCACAGCTAAAGGATCTGGAATCAAGGAAAAAGGAGTGGCAAGAATATGCAAAAGATGTTATAAAATCAATCCAGAATGAGGTTGCTAAAAAAGAAGAAATTGTAAACGAATGTAAACCATGCTTTGCAATATCTAAAAACAAAAATGAGATTGAATCAGAAATTAATAAAAATCAGAAAGAACTCTCTGTTATCGAATCTGAACTAAACGATTTAGAGAAAAAACAAGTGAGACTAGAAGAACATGAGGAACTTGCTGAAAAATTAGTATTGAAAGATGGAAGATGTCCAGTCTGTGACTCTACAGTAAACCATCTAAAACCACTGTTCCAAAAAAAACACATAGAAGACGAGATTAAAGGAATAGAAAAGAAAATTGAAAAACTAGAAGATGAAAAAAATGAACTTGAACAAAACATTAACAGCCTTTCTGATAATCTAGAAGAATCTAAAAAGGCTGAAACAATTCTCAGTACGTACAAAATTAAGAATGAATCACAATTAGACGAGATTATTACAGAAATTAAGATGAAGGTAAAGCAGATGCAAACGATACCGCTCACAGTTAATTCTGGTCAATTAGTAGAAGTAACGAACCTAGATTCGCATGCAAAAACTATCTATGAGAATATTGTTTCGCTTGAAAAATCAACTAAGGATTTTGATCAGCAAGAATTTCTCAAAAATATAGAATCTAAAGATAGTTCCATGATTAGATTGACCCAGATTAACCAGGAATATGGAGAGATTTCTGGAAATATCAAAAAAGCAAAGATGGAACTAGAAAAGCTTGGTTCTACACTAACAGAACTAAAACATGTTGAAGGATATGTTACGGAACTTGAACACATTCAAGAGAATGTTTACAACAGAGATGGTCCAGTGGGCAAAAGTCTTCGTTCGTGGGCTTTAGAAATTATTTCACAGAAGGCATCAGAATATCTTGAAAAACTTAACACAAAGATTCAAAGAATTTCGTTGTCAGAAAAAACACGTGATGTAAATATTTCATGTTATTCTAGAAACACTATGCTTGATATTGAATCACTTAGTGGAGGAGAACAAGTTAGTGTTGCATTAGCATTAAGACTTGGTATGTCACATCTTCTTGGTGCATCAAATCTTAACTTCATGATACTTGACGAACCTACTGCACATTTAGATAGTGAACGAAGAAAATCTCTTGTAAATGTTTTATCTCAACTAACAAGTATTAAAGAAGATGATTCATCAATGCAATTTATTATCATAACTCATGACGCGGAAATCTTTGATGATTCTTCTGTAGAGAACATCTACAAGTTTGAATCTGCACCAGATGGAACTGTGGTAAGTAGGCTTTAACCGCCAGTAAGTTTAGCAAATTTTTCATTCTTGCTCAACTTTTCCATAAACTCCAGATTGGATAACGCAACAACTGCAGAGTCTCTTACTGGTTCGTCAGGATCATTTAGTGCCTTCTCAAGAGTGTCACGTGCTTTTTTTGAACCCATTACACCTAATGCAATAGCTGCCTCATGTCTGACAATCATGCTAGGATCATTTTTTGTTGCATCCTCTAACGGCACTATTCCGTTACTGTAACACATCTGTCCCAGTGAAAATGCTGCCTCATGTCTGACAAGCTCGTTTGTGTCGTCCTTCAAAACTTTGGCAATATACTGTACCTTGTCCTCACCTCCAATGTCAACAAGGATACAAGTAGCACGGCAACGTATCACATAATCGTCGTCATCTAGCAGCTTTACAAAATACTGAGTGTCCTTCTTTTCATATCGCTCTTCCATTTCTGTCAGAAGATCTAACCTTGATTGAGGGACAACAGCCATTCTGTATCGTTTGGAATTAACGTATATTATCCTATTTTTCAACTAGTAGGCTTTTGTCACTTTAAGGACGGTTGAAACAACTACCAGATAAAATGCAGTTGCAATTGCTTCAGAAACCAGTGATGCTGCAAATGGCTCAATTTCTATTTCCAGAAAATAGAACATCAGGGACCACCTTATTCCAAGATAGACGATCTCGCCTATCCCAAAGGATGAGGCTAGCTTGATTAGCTCCTTTTTGATGAGTTTAGGCTTCATAGCCTGGTATCGCTTCTTATTGTCCAGATAGAACAAACACCCAAAAAATCCAAAGAATACAGCATATCCCGCCACAATTGTCATTGTCGTATTGAGGTAATTCTCCTCTCCCGAGAGCATTTGGGCTACAAACGCTGAGATTAATGCCGATATTACACAGCAGGCTATGAGGTTCCTATTCAGCCTCAAAAGCTGTGGATTTAGTTTCATCAGGGCATTTAGTGCCTCCTCAAATTAAATCTAAGCCAAATACAGTAGTAAAATAGGGATTTTTAGCCTCAGATGACAATCTCATTGATTATCAATGTAGCTAATCAATGGGACAGGAAAAAAATAATGTCTAAAACAACAGTAAAACAAGAGAATTTTATGAAAAATTTACAATATTACATCAAAAAATATCCAATTATCATAAAAATCTGGGTTGATACTGAGTGGTTACCTTATATCACAATAAACCTACAATATTACTATGGCACAAATGCCGGCACTAATTCCAAAAGAGGTGGAAATTCAGAGACTGAAAAAGATCTGGATGATCATCATCGCAATGGGATCTACTGCAGCATCAGTAGAGGTCGACAACTTTGTTGACGGTTCTCTACATCAGACTTCTATCAGAGACAGCGCATTTACTCCAGCACATTGGTGGTTATACTCTCACTTTGTAGCATTGCCACTAGGTTGGGCATCTGTTGCAATCTATGATAGAAAAGTTCCAATTCTCAGAGGACCAAACAATTCTATGAACACTGGATTGAAGATGACCATTCTTGGTTATTTGGCAACCATGTTCACTATTGGTATTAACGAGATGTGGCACTTTTGGTTCGTCGAGGAAATCTTTGCCGTGCCAAACCACTGGATGTTCAATATGGGTGTAGTCGTAGCCTTTATGGGCGCTCTAGCATATGTAGTTAGGGTTTATGCACGACTCGTTGAGCTAGGTGCAGAAACACCAGGTGAAAACCCATACGTTGCAGAAATGTACAAGATGGCCTTAGAAGGCAAACTGTACAGCAGATCCATCCCTTAGAAAAACGGAAAACAGAAAAGAAGGTTTTCCGCTTTCTTTTCTTTTTATTTTGTTAAAAAAATGAAAACAAGTTGTTGAAGTTATCTTTTTAGGTGCATAATTAAAAATTAGTTCATGTCCGTACAGATTGATCAAAAGGCTCCAAACCTCAAAGTCTCCGAATGGGTGCAAGGTATGGATACAAATTTGGATAAACAAAATGACAACGTAGTTGTTGTTGAAGTGTTCCAAGTAAATTGTCCTGGATGCTTTATGTATGGAATACCTGAATCGATAGAAATTTACAACAAGTACAAGTCAGATGGTGTTTCCGTTTTGGGTATGGCTACAGCTTTTGAAGATTTTGACAAAAATACTCTTGAAAACTTGCAGCTTTTGTTAGAAACTGGTGAGGTTGTTGGAGAAACCAAGAAAATGCTACAGGCAGACAAAATTCCTTATAAAATTCCATACCCGGTTGCGATGGACTCCTTGATAAAACAGTCTGGTGAAGCCACCAAGGAAAAGATGGATTCCTTAATCAAAAACCAGATATCTAACTTTGATGAGCAGCCAGAAGATTACAAAAACCAAATCTATGATAGAGTAAAGGATTACTTTATGTCAAAAGAATTTTCAGCAGAAACGTTTGAGATGTATTCTCTACAGGGAACGCCTTCAAGTATACTAGTTGATCGTAAGGGTATACTACGTGATATTTCCTTCGGACAGAATGGGCTGTTAGAATCAAAAATTCAAACGTTGCTTAATGAGTAAGATATTGAATTTTTCCTTGATAATGCTATAATAGAAATTATAGCAACTGCAAGTACAATAATGGCTATTGTTCCAAATTCAGGAATTACATAGCTTCCATAAACTTCAATCTTTTCTACACCTGCAGTGTATGGAATTGTCAAAATTTTATTCTCATATGTTGCAGAATCAATTTCTTCCCCATCAACAAGCACAAAAAAGTTTCCGTCATCAAATGGCTTTATCAAAAAATCAGATGTGGTAAATGATAACATACCATCTTCCGTTGTTTCGAGGCTAATTACAAGAGAGTTTTCCGCTGTCTTAGCAATAACACTCGTGACCTCACCGTTTGTAACCTCGGTGTATATCATTTGACTGAGATCAAGCTCTTCAGGTACTTCCACCGTACCATCAGGTTCATGGAAGCCCTTTACTGTGACATCACCCTGATAAAATCCTGGAACAGTAAAGTAGACATGCCAGTTCCCTAGTTCGTCAAGACTTTGAAGATTAGTAACTTTATCATCGGTGTGATAGTAGGCCTGCCCGTCCCAGCCCGTGCCATCTAGGTAAACTTCAAAGTCTTCATGTATAGAACTCTGAGGAAACTCGAAGCTGGCGTTCAGTTCTGCTGAAAAACTGTTTAATGCATACATCTTAAGATCTGTACTCTCAGAATTGAAACTCCCATCTTTGAACCATGTACCTGATTCATATCTGAATGTATACTGTTCACCATTTCTGTCAGCATTAAGCGGTAATACACTTTCATCTCCAAATGCAAAGCAGCTGTAAAGATCTATCTCGTTAATAATTTTGGAATCAGGTATCATTTCGAATTCCAAAGTCTCACCGGGATGCATTACACCAAATTGCTGAGAACTTGCAACATCTAGTATCTGCTCGTTTTGATCTTTGATCAAAGCATAAACTCGGAAGTTTAGGAATGTTTTATCACCACCATTTTTTATCGTGCCAGTCATACTACCATCGTCATGTAAAATCAAAGAATCATCGTACAAGACATAACCACCCTCAAACTTGTATTCGGTTTGTTTGTATGATATTTGAGGTGGTTCCAAAACTGGGTTTTCAGAAGTTATTTCTGGTAATTTTATCTTAAGTGGTAACATTTGAGCTGGCATTACTGAAGAAAATTTGTAGTCATAAGAAAAAATATTACCGTCATCGTTTACATTGACAGTAATGGTTGGTGTTACTGGATACATTTCATTATTTTTCACACCAGCTATAACAGTAAAAATCCCGTCATGATCATAAAATCCAACATATTCATGGTCTGGGATATACACCTCTGCGCTCGCAAATATAGGAATTAGAATAAGAAGTGGAATTATTGAAGCAAAAATTATCTTTTGCATATATCTCATCTAGTTTTTCTATATTAGATTCTTTTTCTTAGACATATGTTACTGAATTCTCTTTCTTAGCTCTTTATCTTTTGTAATACTTTTGTGTGATTTATCCGCTAGTATAACTTCAAACCAATAGTACATACTATCATTATACAAAAAATATGAGCCAAAAAGTTTCATGTTGGGATGCCTTTCTAATACCCTTCTCTCTGCAACTTGTTTCATAGAAACCGCAGCTTTGATTCTAGTTACACCAAGATGCTTTGGTCTTCTTCCCCCAGTTGGCCGTTGTTTTCTCATTCCGCCTGCTCCCACACGCATACGGACAACAATAATTCCCTGCTTTGCCTTATAGCCTAATCTTCTAGCTCGTGCGATTCTACTAGGTCTGTCTATTCTAGTAAGTGCATTCTGTTTTCTCCAAAGAATCGCTTTTTCACGTAATTCAACAGAATTTGTTTTCCACATTTTTAACCAAATTTGGTCCTGCGCACTTTGCATAAAATGAACTTGTAAATACCCTTAATATTCGTAATAAAATCAGGATAAGAATGAAAATAGCTGGAATGTTGCTATCGTTACTAGCAGTACTGTTAATTTTATCTAGTATTGATCTAGCCTTTGCTGCACCATCAATTAGCATAGAAACAAGCCAAAGTGTCTACGAATATGGTGACCATCTGAATATAATAGTTAAAGTTTCAGAGATCACAGGTGATGATGTATATATTTACATCATCAATACGGAAGAAAGAAAAAGTTTGCTGCTACAGCGTCCAATTTCTCAAGAATATACTGAATTCCCATCACCATTTCCTATTGAATCTGGTTCTCCAGCATGGCTTGTTGGTACGTATGGTCTTGAATTTGAATATTCAGGAGCTAAATCTTCAACACAGTTTACACTTGAAGATACAGGAAAGGTTGGGTTACCATTCTGGATAAAGGATCTAGCAAAGATGTGGATAACAGATCGAATTTCTGGAAAGGAATTTTCTGTTGCTATTGAATACATGATAAATAGTGAAATTATTAAGATTCCTTACACTGAATCTGATGATGTATCTGCAACAACAATACCAGAATGGGTGAAAAACAATGCTGGATGGTGGGCAGTTGGGGCAATTAATGACACAGAATTTACTTTAGCATTGCAATATCTTGTAAAAACAGGAATTATTACAGTTAATTTAACTAGTGTCTAATTAACAATCTTTCTTCTAGAGGCCCTTGAAATCACATAAAGTATGATCATTATTGCAAATGCAATCAAGACAGTAAAAGTAATGGAATAAATCCATGCGTTCATTCCAGTAGCAGGAACAGAACCAGTAGAAACAGGTGTTGATTCAGCAGTAGTTTCGTCTAGCATACAAACACCATCCTTAAGATGTGTACCTTCTCCACATCCTTCCGCTAGTTCTTCTTCAGAAATTTCTATTTCTGCGATAACTTCTTCTTCGATAACTTCAGGCGCTAAAATAAAAATAAAAGTAAAAGTTGTAGATGCATTCTTATCTGAACCATGACTCACAGATACGGTGTAATCACCATCATGTATCCATAGAGGACCTTGAGCAGGGATATATGTAGAATAAGAGCCATCACTGTTAAGTGGGATTTGAGAAATAGTGACGATATTACCGTTGGGAGCAACCAATTTTAATGTCATATCAAAATTTTTGAATGGATCCGACTCGTCATAATCAGAGACAGAACCTGAGACGTTTATCATTTCACCTGTTGTGTATGATGAAGAGTCAGTTCCAATAGTTATTGTTCCAACTTCTTGGGCTGTATAATGATTACCTCCGTGGTCAGCATAAGCAAAACCATAGCTTTGAGATATTATGATAGCTGATAGTACTAGAAGCAGAATTGCCTTCATTTTATAATACACCACGAAGAATCTGTATTATCTTCTCTGCTATAATATTTGCAGCTAATAGCTGAGCTTCTTTTGTCTGTGCACCAATGTGAGGTGTTGCGATAAAATTAGGAAGGGTGATAAGCTTATTTTCAGTGGCAGGCTCCACCTCAAAAACATCAAGTGCGGCACCAGCCAAACTTCCATCCTTTAGAGAGTTGTACAAAGCCTCCTCATCAATGACTCCTCCGCGTGAAGTATTGATAATGCGCGCAGTATTTTTCATAATCTTTAGTTTTTCTGCATTTATCATATGGCGTGTACTGTCAAGTAGTGGTACATGAAATGAGACATAATCGGCACTAGATAACAACGTATCAAGGTCAGCCTTCATAAGACCAACCTCTTTTGAAAATTCATCATCAATTGGAACAACATCATATCCGATGATATTCATGTTCAATGCTCTAGCAAGCCTTCCAAGTCTTTTACCAATGTTTCCCAGACCAACTATTCCAAGATACTTACCTTTCAGTTCACTGCCCATAAGTTCTTTTTTTATCCAGTTTCCATTACGTATCTCTCTGTCAGCTCGTGGAATTTCCCGTGCCATTGAAATCATTAAGCCAATAACCAGTTCAGCTACTGCAGTAATTGCACCCTCCACTGCGTTGATTACTCTAATGTTCTTTTCCTTTGCAGCTTCTTGATCAATGTTGTCAAGCCCAATGCCTACTCTTGCAATTATTTTACATTTGTCCGCCTTTGCTATTAATTCCCTTGTCATTTTTGTTCTGCTTCGTACTACAACGACTTGGAAGCTTCCAATCTTCTCAGTTATTTGTTCAGGAGTAATTTCCGGTTCGTAAGTAACTTTGAGGCCATTCTTTTCTAGAATCTCCTTAAGAGTTGGACTTACCTGATCACAGATTAATACTGACTGATTTAGACTCATGAATTCAACTCCCGAACACGGAATATAATCATTATGAGATACCTAGACTAGTGAAGATAAAAAAAAAGAAAAAAAGATGATATGGTTTAGCCTGCTGCAGCAAGAATTGCTGGAATTGCTTCCCATAGTTTTACGGCGCCCGCATCTGCTTGTGCCTGTGCTACTGCATCAGAACACATACAATGTACGTTCTTTGCTGGGTGATGGATTGATTGTGCACCATATGGAGGTACTGAATCATATGGATTTCCTAACACACCTGCATAACTGCCATGATCAACTGCACCTTGAACAACACCTAGTGCTGTCGCGGTTTCATTGATGTTTGGTAGGAATAATCCTGCAACAGTTATTGACACTGCACCAGTATAGATTGCTGCATAGTCGTGATTAACCGCGACATAAATGCCTGGTTCGTCATAGACTACATCTACAATCATATTCTGTGAACCACCTAGTAACCAAGTCTCAGTTCCGTGAGACTGCACTCTGTTACCCTGTGTAACTCTGTCCAATATTTCACCCACTATGTGGAAGAAGACTGGTTCGTTACCTTGGTTCTCAACAAAGATTCTGTTGTGAACACCTGTTGGGGTAAACATTAGTTGTGATTGGTACTGATGAAGACCCATGGAGTTCCATGGTTGTAAGACGAATATGTTCTTGTTAACATCACCATTGTTCAATAGGTTGTGGATTTCATTTGGTACGTAACCAAGTGCTTGTCCATTAACTACTGTTAATGTGTGCTGATGTCCGAACATCTTACTCTGATCATAGTTACCATCAGTTAGGTATAGTTGGTTGTACTGCAGTGAAAATTCAAGAGCATCACCGGAATAGAACTGTCTATCTCGAATAGTGTCACCATTTGAGTTAACTGCTGTCTTTTCAACCATTAGTTTACTGTAACCATCGATTGGATCAACGATTGCAATGCCATACATTCCTTGTAGAACGTGTTGGTCCATTGCTGCTACGTTAACACCAGAACAGTGGTACTTGTAAACACCTGGGACTTCTGCAATGTAGCAGTAAGTCTTGGATGTTCCTGGTTGAACTGCACCAAATGTTGGTACTGCAGTTACTTGTGATGCGTGCATATCGTTACCGTGAGGGGTTGCCTCACCGGCTGGAACAGTTAGTGTCATCTTTACGACGTCACCTTGTGTAACTCTTAGTGTAGGTCCTGGGATCTGTTCACTGAAAGTCATTGCGTTATAGTCTCCAGCTAGACCGGTTGGGAGTGTGATACTCTCACCAGTTAAGTTGAACTCAACTACTGTTCTGCCTGCGAATTCTGCAGCGTCACAATCACCCGTTGCAGCAAATGCACCGGGCATGACTAGTTCTAAACCGCCCATGTCTCTAATTTTCTGAAGTGCACTAACATCTGACTTTACGTCAAATGCTGTTGCATTCAGCTGAGCAGTAAAAGTACTTCCGAATAGCGCGCCGCCCATTACAGCTACTGCTGCAATGGTAAACATGAAGTTCATGCGCTTATTCATCGTGATCAAGTGATCAAATAGGCAGTTAATATAGCTTTTCGCTTTTTGTAAAAATGGAAATAGCTGGTTTACCACTAGTAGTCGTTTGATGGCTATACTACACTTTGTGAAATTAATTCTTTACGAAAATATATACTGAGAACAAGCTATTTGTATATGTGAAATATCGAAGCGACAAAGATTCGCTAGGTACTGTAAAAATTCCTGCTGACGCGTACTATGGACCATTTACTGGTCGTGCCATGAAACAATATCATGTTACTGGACAAAATCCACATCCATATTTGATAAAATCATTTGTAATGATAAAGCGTTCTGCTGCGATTGCAAACATGAGAACCAAGGCATTAGACAGAAAACGTGGAAATGCAATTGTAAATGCATGTGACAAAATTCTTGCGGGAAAATATCAGGACCAGTTTGTTGTAGACATGATAAACTCTGGCGCTGGTACTGCATTTAACATGAACACAAATGAAGTAGTTGCAAACATTGCATTAAAAATTCTGCATAAAGGACTAGGTCAATACAAATACCTGCATCCTAATGACCATGTTAACACATCACAGTCAAGCAATGATACTTTTCCAACAGCTATGCATGTTGCAATTCTTTTTGCGATACGCGATACATTGCCTGCTATTGACAAATTGATCAACTCATTAGGAAGAAAGGCTAAACAATTTTCTTCATATAAGAAAGTTGGTAGAACACATCTAATGGATGCGCTTCCTGTTACATTGGGAAATGAGTTTGCGTCTTATACAACTGCGTTAACTATTACACGTGATGGAATAGTATCAGCAAAAAAAGAACTTGAAAAAGTTGCCTTAGGTGGTACAGCAGTTGGTACTGGTGCTAACACGCCAAGAGGATATAGAAGCATTGCAATTACAGAATTGGCAAAAAAATCTAAACTTCCACTAAGACCACAACAAGACATGCAGTATGCACTTCAAAGCAGATATGCGGTTGCAAACATGTCTTCTGCATTGAAAAACTTTTCAGTAGAACTTGGCAAGATCGCAAATGATATCAGACTTATGGCATCTGGACCTATTGCAGGACTATCAGAACTTGGTATACCAGCTGTCCATGCTGGATCTTCAATCATGCCAGGAAAGGTAAACCCATCTCTAGCGGAATGCATGAATATGATCTGTTATAGTATAATTGGTAACGATACTACGGTAACTCTTGCGACACAGGCGGGACAGTTTGAGCTGAATGTAATGCTTCCAGTAATGTTAAAGGCTGTACTTGACTCTACAGATATGTTAACTAACTTTTTGCCAATATTCACTGCAAATCTCATAGATGGACTTAGTGCAAACAAAAAAAAACTTCAAGCCAACATTGAAAAAAGTCCTGTAATAGTAACATTACTGGCGCCAAAGATCGGTTACCAAAAGTCAGCTGATCTCTTCAAGGAATCGATGAAAACGGGCAAAACAATTCGTGAGCTTGTAATTTCAAAAAAATTAATGACTAAAAAACAAGTTGATTCTTTGTTAAAGTAGACATGGCAAAAATCTGGGTTGAGGCATATGGCTGCTCAGCGAGTTTTGCTGACTCTGAAATGATATCTGGTTTGATCGTAAACGGCGGTCATACCCTTGTACAGGATCCATCAGAATCGGATCTTAATCTGATTGTAACTTGTTCTGTAAAAGATGCTACTGCGACAAAGATGGTTCATCGCATAAAGCAGTCACAGTCAAAGCCACTTATTGTTGCAGGCTGTCTACCAAAGGCAGAAAGACACACGGTTGAAAAGTTTGCACAAAATGCAAGCATGATGGGACCAAATTCTATTGGAAAAACACTTCAAGTGATAGAAAACACGCTTAATGGTTCAAAAGTAGTGGCTCTTGAAGACACTGATCTATCCAAAGTAGGAATACCCAAAATAAGACTTAACCCCGCAGTGGGAATTGTAGAAATTGCTAATGGATGTATGAGTGAATGCACATTCTGTCAGACAAAACTGGCAAAAGGTGATCTGAAAAGCTACAGAATTGGGGATATTGTAAGGCAAGTTAAAAGAGAACTTGCTGATGGTTGTAAGGAAATCTGGCTCTCATCAACTGACAATGGTTGCTATGGCTTGGATATCGGTGAGGATCTATCCTCCTTAATTGAACAAGTCACCCTAATCCCTGAAGATTTTAGAATTAGGGTTGGGATGATGAATCCTATGTTTATGCCAAGGATAAGAGATAACCTTCTCAAATCATTTGAAAACAACAAAGTATTCCGGTTTTTACATGTGCCAGTACAAAGCGGTAGCAATGAGGTACTAAATAACATGAAGCGTGGGCATACGGTTGAAACATTCAAAGATATTGTAAGAAAAGTTAGAGCAAAATTTGGTACGTTTACAATATCAACTGACATTATTGTAGGATACCCAACTGAAACACAGGAAAACTTTGAAGAAACAATCGGACTTTTGAAAGAAACTAGACCTGATATAGTAAATCTTTCACGATATAGCCAAAGACCTGGAACAATGGCTGCAGAAATGCCTCAGAGTGAGGTAGTAGAAATTAAGCGAAGAAGTAAGCAAGTAACTGATCTGATAACCGATATCTCACTTGAAAACAACAGAAAATGGATTGGGTGGAAAGGCAAAGTTTTGTTCGATGAAAATTTAGACGGTCAGGTTAAGGGAAGGAATTTTGCATACAAGCCGATATTCGTGAATCAAATAACAGAAATTGGTCAAATGTGCACAGTTAGAGTGGCAGATGCTACTAATCATAGCCTCATTGGTGAGATTGTAAGTTAAAAAATTTTGATCGATGTTTTGATCAAAACTTAGTTAACTGTTATTTACTGGAATTTTGCATGATATGGTACTATGACATTTCAGTTGGTTGAACCTATACTGTTGATTGGCTTGGGAGGAGTAGGTGCTAGACTTGCTGAAAAGGCAAAAAAATCTCTAAATTCTGATTGCCTTCTAATCAGTCATGATCAGAAAGATCTAACTATTGAAAACTCGATAAAAATTTCTACAAAATCAGTTGTTAACCCATCAACCCATCTAATAAGAGGCTCAGCATTAGAAACTTCAGATGAGATTAAAAAAAATATAGCAAATCACTCGACAGTTATTTTAATGTCTAACCTAGCTGGAAAAGATGGTACAGGTATTGGACCAATTGTTTCTAGAATTTGCAAACAGGAACAAAAAAATCTGTTATCTTTTGTTGTAATGCCATTTAAGTTTGAAAAGGAAAGAATATTCCAGTCAGGTATTGCGTTAAAAAGAATCAGACAAGATTCTCAATGCACCATCGTTGTTGATAATGATGCGCTGCTTGATAGTAATCCTGATCTTACTCAGAACCAATGTTATGATATTTCCAACAAGGCAATTGAAAGTATGATGCATTCACTAAAATCATCCGAGATTTCTGGAGACACAAACATTCTGTCAACAGGTAAAGCTACTAGTGACATTGAGGTTTCACTAAAAGATTCACTTAGAATGTTGTATGAGGATGCGCCACCTAATAGCATTAAAAGATCTATGTTGTATGTATATGGTGCAGATAACATTCCAGTTGGAGTTCTAGACACAATTTCTAACATAACTGGTGGAACGTTTGATGAAAATAGTACACATATAGAGATGTCATCTGAAGAGTCTAAGGTTGTAATGTTAAGTTCAATTCAGGGTGAAACTAGATTTGACAAGTATGATCCACTTGGAATTATTTCACAAGAAAATACAATAGATTGGGACGAACCAGAGTGTAGTATTGACTGCGAACTCGATTTAAAACAGTTAGAATAAAATTTTTAATCTTTAGACTTTGATTTAGGCTTCTTTTTTATCTCTTCGTCTTTTTTCTTGAAAAATTCAGGTGCATCGTCTGGTTTAGCTGCTGGTTCTGGTTTAGCTGCTGGTTCTGGTTTAGCTGCTGGTTCTGGTTTAGCTGCTGGTTCTGGTTTAGCTGCTGGTTCTGGTTTAGCTGCTGGTTCTGGTTTAGCTGCTGGTTCTGGTTCTACTTTTAGAGATTGCTCTTCCTTTTCTGGTTCTACTTGAGATGGTTCTACCTTTTGTGGTTCAGTTTTTTCCTCTTCTTTTTCTATTGATTCTTCTTCACCTTCATATTTTGACACTAAAACATAACCCTCGTCAGTTTTTGTCATTCGAACTCTGATTTTTCTAGGTGGATGTTTTATGCCTCTGGCCCAAAGTAAGTGGCTTACATCCTCTTCAAGCTTAACCTGTTCTATCTTCAAATGATGTCTAGCAAATTCCTTGATCATATTTACTGCTCTTTTAGCGCGCTGATTATCAGGAGAAAGTAATACTTTTCCTAGATTAACTGTATAAACACGTTCAACATCCTGAGACATCTAACCCACTTCCACATCAGTCTGTCTCCAAGCTCTACGTTTAGGATTAGTTCTTACTGTTTTGTTGGTTCTAAGAATAACCCATGCTGGAACCGGAGATGTTTCTTTTTGTTTTTTTAATAGGCGTATCTTCCTACCTGAATGCTTACGTGCTGCCATGAAATTTCAGGCATGATAAGCTCTTTTTAAACTAAACTGAGATGATGGTCGATCCTATAGTAGATTTTTCTTAGAAAGTAAAGTATTGATTTGTTTTAACATTCTTGCAGATGCACCCCAAATATTGTATTTTTCAAATGTAAATGTGTACATTTCTTTTATTGAACGGTGTTCTGGAAGATTATCATTAGATAGTGTATTCAAAAGAGACACCAACGGAATATACAATATTGACTCAACCTCAGAATTTGCTTTCAAAAATGGAATATTTTCTAAAATAGCTACAAATGGCGTAATCTTATATTTTGAATTTAATGTAATCACACTGTCTAACTTACCTATCACCTGTTCTTTCGATACTTTGAGACCTAATTCTTCTCTTGTTTCACGAATTGCGGTTTCCAGCAAGTCTTGATCTTTCTCACACCATTTACCTCCAGGAAATGCTATTTCACCAGCGTGTACTTTCAAAGTTTTTGCCTTTTCTGTCATGAGGATCATGGGTTCTTTTCCATAAATAATAATTAAAACTGAAGCAAGTTCATTTTCATCTAGTTCAGCTGAAAATGTTGTATGAATTTTACTTGTTAAAGCAGAACGTATTTTTTCAATATTCATATCATAAAAATAACATTATGTTTTATGGATTTATCGTTCAAAGGTTTTAATCATGCATAATCAAAAATCAACTATGACTGTTAGATACGAGATAAACCCACCAAAAATTTCTAATGATGGACAAAATATTAGAAATGTTCTGTTTGAAAGAATTGAGACTATTAGTTCTGTAT
>JACNGK010000007.1:0-2987 GCA_014384145.1 Nitrososphaerota archaeon | reverse complement strand
CTCTGCTATTTTTTCAGTGTCCCCTAACGAGCCATATTTTGATTCAGCCAGCATACGTATGTTCGATTGATATTCTGATAATTTCAATAATCCAATAACTTCGTTTGATGTTGTAATTGACGCCTTATTCGTAATATTTCTAATTTTTTGTAACTCCTGAATTATTGAATCGGCTTTTTTATGGAATTCTGCAGAAGATGCCTCTGTTCTATTTATCATCTCTGATATACCTGAAATTTTTTCTAACAATTCATCATCATTGTCACCTACATATTCTCTAAGCGTTACAAACTCGGCTTTTATGTTCTCAAGATTTTTTATCAGCGAAGAATAGTTCGGAGTGTTATCATTATTTGTTTTTGTCGACACTGTATCTTAATCTGCTTTCGGATTGTTAAAAAGGTCGCTAAAATAAAATAAAAGAATTGGGCTCTACTGATTGACAATTTCTGGCTCATGTAACATTTCGTGAAATGTTTTCTCAGCCAAGCCATTCATATTCTCTACAAAATTTTTTGTGCAGTATTCACATTGTATCATATATTACGGTATGGTACCGTACTATTAATAGCAGCGGTAATTTTACAATTACCATTCAAGTTCTGATAGGATTGGAAAGATTGAACTTTTGTAGCGATCACTTTTAACACGCGGATGTGTATTTAATAGGTGAAAGATTTTTTTTTACAAATACAGTCACAGGATAGTATTCAATCTTCCCTGAGCGAAAACGTTTCTTCATTTGTTGAAAGGGTTAACCCTTTGCAGCTTCCCCACGAAACTTTTGTAACTGATCTTGCAATCATTATGATTCTAGCAGCAATAGTAACGCTTGCATTTTTTAAAATTCGACAGCCTTTGATTATAGGATATCTGTTTGCCGGAATGTTGATAGGTCCTCTTTCTCCATTATGGACATCCATTCTACCACAAAATGGAAGTTCGGGTCCAGCTGCAGGAATTGGTATTCTGTCCGACATATCTGCATTGAACCTTTTTGCTGACATAGGAGTCATCCTGTTACTTTTTGTCATAGGTATTGAATTTCCGTTTGCAAAAATTCGTTCAATTGGTAAGGTGGCGGTTGGAGCTGGTACATTGGGTCTATTTGCCACATTAGGTGTAGTTTTTCTAGCGGCATCTGCTTTAGGTCTAAACTTTATGGATTCATTGTTTATCGCAGCAGCATTATCAATCAGCAGTACAGCAATAATTGTTAAAATTTTACAAGATTCTGGAAAGATAAAAAAAGAGTCATCTATACTTGTTTTGGGAATTTTAATTGTTGAAGACGTTATTGCCGTTATTCTAATTGCATCTCTTGAATCAGTCGCTTTGGCCGGAACTGTCTCCGTTGAAGCTGTAGTTTTAGTTGCAGTAGTAGCAGGCGGACTTATTGTTGGAACATTTACTATTGGAAGACGAGTTATTCCTCCTTTAATTGATAAGGTTGCAGGCGCGCAAAATAGAGAGATTTTATTGCTTAGTGTTCTTGGTGTTTGCTTTGGATATGCACTTTTAGCAAACGTGGTAGGACTTTCTGTAGCCATAGGCGCATTTTTGGCAGGTGTTTTAGTGGCAGAATCCAAGTCTTCTGAAGTTTCAAAAATTCTGTCTAGCCCTATAAAGGACATGTTTGTTGCTATCTTCTTTGTATCTGTTGGTGCACTGATGGACGTGACACAATTAGAAGATTACATTTTCATCGCAATGGCACTAATCGCAGTTACCATCGCAATGAAGTTTGGTGGAAATCTCCTTGGTACTACGGCATTTAGGATGGGAAAAGGCAAATCATTACGTTCAGCCTTTGCATTATCTGCACCACGAGGTGAATTTTCAATTGTTATAGTAAAAGTGGGAGTGGATATGGGCGTAGTTAGTGCATTTCTTTTCCCGTTAATTGGATTGATAACAATAATTACTGCGTTCATATCACCCTTCCTTATTCGTCTGGGCGACAGGATAATTCCAAAACTTTCTAAATCTTAGGAAAATGGTCAAAAGATGGTTTTCGAGTAGTTTCAAAGCAGGCGGTCCAAGAGGTCCACCTCCCGATGAAATGGAAAAACTGCTTGAGCGTGTACACGATGATATTGACATGTTTGATTTTAATGGGAAAAATGTACCTAGGATCATATTAACTGACAGAAAATTTGATGACATAATGTCAAAAATTCAAGGCAAGCCTGTTTCTGTTAATACCAATCTTAACATATTACAGGATGGATTAGGTCATGTCTTTGTTGAAATCATGCTTGATTTTTCCTATGGAGATATACACGAAGAATTTCTGATTTACGCAAATGAATCACTTGAATTTTTTGAGTCTTTGGCGAATACAACTATGCTTGCTTTGTCTCCGCCAGATTATTCTGAAGTTAACCAAGACAAAATTTTCATGGTTCAGTTACCAAAGCCAGAGAAAGCCATAGAAGCAATAGATATAATAAAAAATGGACTGAGTAAAAAATCTGGTTTAGAGAAATAACAATGCAGTCGCCGGGATTTGAACCCGGGTCACTAACTTGGCAAGCTAGAATAATAACCAAACTATACTACGACTGCTCGATCGATAATTTCGCACAAGTCTATTAAAGCGTAATGATTTTTCACATTCTTTTTAACTATAATTAGTATAACAAGGTCATGGATGAAAAAATCCAAAAAGTTCTGGAAGAGAAAATACGTGAATCTACAAGTAAAATAAATGAAATTACTACACTTGTTAACTCATTAGAACAAACTAAAAATCCAAATGTGTTTGGGCAGGGTATAGTAATTGGAAGATTGTATAACTCATTTTATTACCAATACAGGAGAATTTTAAAAAGGAATCCAACGGAACAAGAATTTTCTGAATTTATTCAATTACTCAAAAAGCATGAAAATGAATTAGAGATTTCCTTTTCTTAATTTAGTGGAGTAACTCTAATCGTTGGTGTTCCAGGAAGTTTTACACATGCTCCTTTTAGGGCCTTTTTAGC
>JACNGK010000062.1:0-3015 GCA_014384145.1 Nitrososphaerota archaeon | reverse complement strand
ATGAAAGCAAACGCAAACAAGTCATTGATGAGTTTGGAATTGGTGACTTGGCTCGTGGTGAAGGCGATTAGTATTTTCTGAAGACTTAAGAATCTGTTTCATTTCGTTGAACTGTTGGTTAAATTCGCTGTTATTGCAGGAAGCGCATCTAAAGACCTAGGAAAACGGATTGCAAGGAGACTAAAGGCTCCATATGTAGAAGCAAAAACAAGGGTTTTCCCAGACGGTGAAAGCAAGATTACATTCGGGCGCATACCAAAAAATAGTGTCGTGCTAGTAGTACAGTCCACATATCCGCCAGTTGATACAAACCTATTACAGGCATTATCAATAATTTCCCAAGCCAGAAAGGCAGCATCAAAGATCTATGCAATAATACCATACATGGGCTATGCGAGACAAGATAGGCAATTTCTAAGCGGGGAGATAGTTACCATGTCAATAGTTGCAAAGATGCTCAAGGCAGCAGGTGCAAAAAAAATTATTGTTGTTGATATACACAGCAAAACAGCACTAAATCACTTTAAAATTCCCAAGGAAAATGTCTCTGCTATTCCAGATCTTGCCAAATATTTCAAAAAGATGAAATTAAAAAATGCGTTGGTTGTCTCGCCTGACATGGGCGGAGCTTTAAGGGCAAAAAAATTCGCCAGTTTGTTAAACGCTGATTTTATTACATTAAAAAAATCTAGGAATAGAAAGACTGGAAAAGTACGGATCCAATCTTCGAAAGTAGATGTTAGTGGAAGAGACTTGATTTTGGTTGATGATATAATAAGTACTGGTGGTAGTGTGATCAAGGCTACTCAGTTTCTCAAGAGGCAAAAATGTAAACGAGTTTTTGTTGCATGCACGCATGGACTGTTTATAGGAGATGCAGAAAGGAAAATCAAAAAAGCTGGTGCATCCCAAATCATAAGCACAAACACCATACCTAGAGGCACTTCAAAAGTTGACGTGTCTGGAGTAATAGCAGAATCAATTCGATAAAATGATGGAACTTACTTTTTTAGGAACCAGTGGTGCGCAGCCTACACTTGAACGTTCCACTACATGCATTTGTTTAGTAAAAGATGGAGAAATCTTGATGTTTGATGCAGGAGAGGGTGCGCAAATTTCTTACCTAAAATCAAACCTGGGATGGAACAAAAAAATGAAAATTTTTGTTACACATTTACACGGAGACCACTGTATTGGCATTTTAGGATTCTTGCAAACAATGACTTTGCAAAATAGAACAGAGCCCATTGAGATTTACGGTCCAAAAGGCATTGAAGAGCTTATTGCTGCAAATACAAAAATTATGAATTTTGGGTTATCGTTTCCTGTTCTAATAACACCAGTAAATGAGGGAATGGTTGTTGACGAAGGAAAATATCAAGTTCATGCCTGCGAGGCGGAACATTCTGTGCCAACATTTTCTTTTCTTTTTGAGGAAAAAGAAAAGCCTGGAACGTTTTATCCTGACAAAGCTAATTCGCTTGGCATTCCAAAGGGGGAATTATGGCATAAGTTGCAGCAGGGAGAAGAAGTTGTGATCGAAAATAAATCAATAAAACCTTCCGAAGTTATGGGACCAAACGTACCTGGAAAAAAGATAGGAATATCTGGTGATACCAGACCCACAAAAAAACTAGAAGAGTTTTTTAAAAATTGTGACTATCTGGTTTTTGATTCTACTTTTTCAGATGAGCTGAAAGAAAAAGCAGTCGAATCTTGTCACTCTACTGCAAAGGAAGCTGCTACTTTTGCAAAAAATGCAAACGTTTCAAATTTGATTTTGACGCATTTTTCTGCTAGGTATAAAGACGAGAGTATTTTATTGGATGAAGCAAAGGCTGTTCATAATTCTGTAATAGCTGCTAAGGATCAATTAAAAATCAATGTTGTATAATTGAAATTATTCGGCATCAGATACAAGCCATTCTATCACATCTTCAATATTTGTAGAATGTAATACTACCTTTATTGGACCTAAAGGAGATTCATCTGCTTCGTCACAGAGAACTGTAACATTTGCAAAGGCAGCTTGTTTGTTAAGATAAAACCAGGTAGAGTCTTCTGTCATGTTACGCATTAGATGCCTACGATATGCACTTTTGGTCCTTCTTGATCTCATAGTTTCATAGATTTTTGTTAAGGATTCATAGTTGTTTGAATTTGCAACTAAAGAATCGCCAGTTAACTTTTCATCCATATCAGTTAGAACATTTGATAGAGATGCTCGAACTTTGTTGATATCTTCTGATGCGTTTATGGTGCAATAAGCGGATACTTTGCAATCTACATCTAAGGATCTCAAGTGTCAATCCATTTTTCAATTACTTTGTATGCTAGTTCAGTAAGTTCGTCTAATGTAATATGACTATTAACAATGGTTTCGTCCGCTATTGCTATGGATTCACCAATTCCGACACCAAGCTCTCTGTTATCACGCTCTTCAAATTTTTCCCTTGTTGTAGGATCATCTGAACGTCCACGGGAGCTCAAAAACTTGTAGCGAGTATCAGCTGCTGCCTCTATTGATAATAGTTTGACGGATCCGACATTTTTTAAAACTTCAATCTCTGCAGTTGACCTTACGCCGTCAATAATAATTACTTTAGATTGAGAATTTTCTATCGGCTCGGTAAGTAGATCGGCAATAGCACCGGGTCCATTTTTCTCACGTAATTCTAACATCAACTTGCCTAAGTTGTCTCCAGTTGGTTCTATATTGCGTCTTTTTGCCTCAGCACGAACACCATCACCTAAATTCAAAGCCTCAAGACCTCTAGCCTTCAATGCAGATACAATAGTTGATTTACCAGAACCCGGCATGCCTGTGAGACAGACTATTAGCTTAGCCAAGATGAAATTGTTTACTAATTCCAGTCTATGAAGTTACCGCTGAATTCATTAAAAACATAATATCAAAAAAATATAATGCGAATATTTGTTGCAATTGAAGTAAGTGACAAAGATGTTTTAAACTCCATTCATAAAATTCAGACTGAATTAAACATCAAAGCTAAA
>JACNGK010000041.1:0-3019 GCA_014384145.1 Nitrososphaerota archaeon | reverse complement strand
TCTTGGAAATGGTTTCACGATAGCAGCAGTGGGTGGCAAAAAGGAGATAATGAATAAACTTGCACCTGATGGAAACGTCTACCAGGCAAGCACATTTGCTGGAAACCCAATATCTGTCACAGCTGCGATAAACTCCATCAAAACAATTAACAAAATTAAAAACAATCTTTACGCAAAGCTTGAGAGAAACTGTGAGCTTTTAGTTGACGAGATTGATGATCTGGCTACTGACTCCCGAATCCCACATCAGATTAACTCAATAGCATCAATATTCCAGTTCTTCTTTTCAAGCAAGCCGGTAACTGATTACAAGACATCAAAAAAAGCTGACGGCAAAAAATTCAACAAATTGTTTTCAAACTTACTTAAGAACGGTGTGTTCATAGCACCATCACAATTTGAGAGTGTGTTTTTGTCTGATGCTCATACTGATGCAGATATTACAAAGACATTAGGTGCATATGGATCATCACTGAAGGCGGTGAAGCATTGATATTTTTGGTGGGGACACGTGGCAGTAAGCTCTCATTAGCACAGACAAATTGGGTGATATCAGAATTAAAAAAGGAAAACGAAGGTTCTGAATTTGAAATCAAAACTATCACAACCAAGGGGGATACCGACTCTAGGGCTCTCTTTACAATAGACCAGAAAGGAATATTTGAAAAGGAAATTGACAAGGCTGTAGCAGAAAAGGAGATAGACTTTGCAGTTCACAGCCTAAAAGATGTTCCATCAGACATCGCAGAATCACTTACAATTGCTTGTATACCAACACGGGAATCATCCAATGACGTTATCATTACAAAGGATGGCTCTAACCTTAAGACAATTCAATCGGGTGCGGTCATTGGTACAAGTAGTCTAAGAAGGGCAGTTCAGGTTTCAAGGATAAGACAAGATGTTGTGGTAAAGCCAGTTAGAGGAAACATTGAGACACGAGTCAACAAGGTTACTGACGGAAAATTTGACGCAGTCATATTGGCGGAAGCGGGAATCTCTAGGCTAGGCTTGGATGTTAAACACTCAGTGTTGCCAACCAAAGATTTTCCTCCATCACCTGGCCAGGGTGCACTAGCAATTGTTTGCAGAGCAGACGATGAGAAAACAATATCAATGCTGAAAAAGATTGAAGACTCAAAATCTAGAACTGAGATTGAAGCTGAGAGAGCATTATCAGAATATGTTGAATCGGGATGTAGGTTTCCAGTAGGTGCTTTAGCAACTTCAGATTCAAACATGCTAAAGCTTACAGTTTCGGCATACTCAGTTGACGGAAAAAAGGCAATCACATTAGAAAGGACTGGAGATATTAGCAAACCTAAGGATTTGGGAAAGAACATTGGAGAGGAACTCCAAAAAACTGGAATCGCAGAGATTGCTTCTAATTGGAGAGAAAGCTTGGATGAGTGGAACAAAAAATGACTGGAAAGGTATTTCTTGTCGGAGCGGGTCCAGGAGATCCAAGTCTTATCACATTGCGTGCGGTCGAGCTGATCAAAAAAGCGGATGTAGTTCTTTATGACAGATTAGTTAGCAAGAAAATTCTTTCAATGATTCCAAAAAAGGCAAAGGTAGTTTACGTTGGAAGAGCGGTTGGTGATGATTACAAACATCAGGATAGCACAAATGATCTGATGGTAAAGTATGCAAAAACAAAACGTTGTATTGTTAGACTCAAGGGTGGAGACCCGATAATGTTTGGCCGTGGAGGTGAAGAGGCAGAATATTTGAAAAAACATAAGATACGATTTGAAATTATTCCAGGAATTACATCAGGAATTGGTTCCGCCACTTATGCGGGAATTCCATTGACGCATAGAAAATTTGCTTCGTCTGTAGTATTTGTAACTGGACATGAAGACTTTGAAAAGAGTAAGGAGGCAGTAAGATGGAAAAAACTTGCAAAATCTACCGACACGATAGTTATCATGATGGGTCTTTCTCGCATTGGCATAATTTGCAAACAATTGTCAAGTGGCGGAATGGACAAAAAAACTCCTGTAGCTGTGATTCAGGATGGTACCACAACAAAGCAAAAAATGATTACAGGTACAGTTTCAAATATTGCGCAAAAAGTAAAGCGGTCTAAGATAGAGCCACCCTCAATAATTATAATAGGGAAGGTGGTTAGTCTTTCAAAAACTATTGGGTGGAGAAAAAAATGATTGAAGGAAAAACCATAGCAATTACACGGTCGAAGGACGACTCACAGGAATTTATTGATCTGATCACCAAAGAAAAGGGAAACGCACTTGCGCTTCCAACAATTGAGCTGGTAAGCAAGGGAGAAAAAATAGTAGATGAGTTTCTGTCAGCACTTGCAAACGAAGATCCAGATTATTCTGTATTTATGAGTTCAAAAGCAGTAACTCTTCTCTTTGAAACTGCAAAAAAGGCTGGAAAATTTGAAGAGTTACGATTAGCGGTTGCAAATACAATCGTACTTGCAGTTGGTCCCAAAACAAAGGATGTTTTAGAGAAAGAAAATGTCAAGGTTGCACACATGCCGGATCGATATTCTTCCGTTGGTATAGGTGAGGTGTTTACAAAACTAAATGCTGTTGGAAAGAAAGTCATTGTCCCACGTAGTGGAGCATCAACACCTTTTCTGAAGGAACTTTTAGAAAAAATTGGATTACATGTAACAGAGTTATATCTGTATGATGTCTGTGCATTTCGCGATACATCACAATGGAATGAATTTCGACAACTTTTTTCACAAAATAAGGTTGACGGAATTATCTTCACTAGTGTGTCATCAGTTCAGGCTTTCTTTGAAATTATGCAAAAAGATTATGAGCAAAACAAACTGGTTAGCATGTTGGAAAAAACTACAGTTATCTCAATTGGACCATTTACTGCTGACGAATTGAAAAAATTCAATGTGAAAAATGTCATTGCGGATGTTCATACAATTTCTGGTTCTTTTGATGCATTGGTAAAGGCGTTTTCGTTAGCTAGAGCTATTTAGGATTCCCTAAATTTACACTGCTTTTTATAAGATATTTTTTACAAC
>JACNGK010000051.1:0-15488 GCA_014384145.1 Nitrososphaerota archaeon | reverse complement strand
ATTCGAATAACATGCAGCTTTTGTGAGCATACATATCGCAAAGTAATAGCTCAATGATTTATAAGACGATTTACGAGTTTGACACCAATGGCTAAAGTCTATGATGTACCAGCTGATATCTTAATCAACAGACTCTCTGAAATTTTAAAAAATGAAGATATTCCTGCTCCAGAGTGGGCACAATTTGTAAAGACTGGCACTCATGCAGATAAACCTCCACAAAATTCAGATTGGTGGCATGTAAGGTGCGCCTCAATCTTAAGAAAAATTTACCTTCATGGTCCAATCTCGGTTAATGAATTACGTTCCATATATGGTAGCGGTAGACCAGTTGGTTATGGTGCTGCTCACCACAAAGATGCTGGTGGCGCAATTATAAGAAATGCAATGCATGGATTAGAAAAACTTGGTTTGGTTACAAAAATTGAGAAAAAGGGTCGTATGTTAACAGCACAGGGCACACAAAAATTAGATAGATTAGCTACTGAAATATTATCTGAGCTAATTGCGAAAGAACCGCATTTGAGCATTTACAGATAGTGATATTATGAGTTATCCAAATCAGGATGATGAGAATAATACTCAAGAAAAAGACAGTCAACTAAAAGCACAAAAAGAAATGATGTTAAAGCAGGTGCTGTCGTCAGAAGCCAGACTTCGTTTAAACAATGTAAGAATGGTAAAACCTGACTTGGCTGATTTGGTAGAAAATTATATTCTTAATCTGTCAGTACAAGGAAAAATTTCTGGGCAGATATCCGATGACCAATTAAAACAAATTCTATCTTCAGCCCAACAACCTAAACGTGATTTTAAGTTCAATAGAGTCTGATCTCAAGAAAATATAATTAAGGGTAAAAAGGCGACAATATTCATGAAGGCTGTTGTATATCGTGAATATGCACCTGATGACGATTATGCTAAAATTCTAAAAGTTGAGGATATTGATGAACCAAAACCAAAAGCAGATGAGGTAATTTTTACAAATAAAGCATCTGCTCTTAACTATAATGATATCTGGGGAATGAGAGGCGTTCCAATTCCAGTCCCTGTACCACATGTTTCAGGTTCCGATGTTGCAGGAGATGTTATTGCAGTAGGTGAGGATGTAAAAGGTTTCAAAGTAGGCGACAAAGTTGTTTCACATTCAAACTTAGCATGTAGAGTTTGTGAATTGTGTACCTCTGGTAGAGAATTTGATTGTGCAAAAAGACAAGTTTGGGGATTCCAAACTGGTCCATTATGGGGAGCATACAGTGAACAAATTCACCTTCCTGAAGTTAATGTTTCAAAAATTCCTGAGGGAGTTTCTTATGATGAAGCAGCAGCCGCATCAATGACAATTCTTACATCTTGGCATATGCTTGTTGGACGAGCAAAGATTACTCCCGGACAAACTGTTCTTATCATGGGCGGTGGTTCTGGAGTCGGAAGCTTTGGAATTCAAATTGCTAAATTGTATAATTGTAAAGTTATTGCAACAGCTAGTCCAGATAAACTAGAAAAATGTAAAGAATTGGGTGCAGATTATGCAGTTGATCACAGAAAGGATGATTGGCACAAAGAAGTAAGAGCAATTACGAAAGAAATTGCAAAATCAACTGGTGTCCAACCTGGTATTGATTTGACATTTGACCACATTGGCCAAACTCATTTCAACAAACAACTTACACTTCTCAAATATGGTGGAACTCTAGTTTCATGTGGTGCAACAACAGGCTATGATGCACAAATTGATCTAAGACACATATTCTTTAAAGGAATCAATGTCTTAGGCTCAACTCAAGGAACAAAAGCAGAGATGGAACAGGGATTATACTGGATGGGACAAGGAAAAATCAAAGCAGCAATTGATTCAACTTATTCTTTCGAGCAAGCAGCAGAGGCACATACAAAAATGCTCCAAGGAAAGTTCTTTGGCAAAATCTTAATGAAGCCTGAAGGCGCTTAATCATTAATGGCAAATCTATTTCGTAGTCTAGTTTTTGTTCCAGGAAATAATCCAAGATTTTTAGAAAAGGCAAAATCACTTGCAGCTGATATTGTTTGCTTTGATCTTGAGGATTCTGTCCCAGATAAAGAGAAGAAAAAAGCTAGAGCATTGATAAAAAATACACTCAAACAAAGAAACATGTATTCACCAGATGTTTTTGTTAGAACAAACTCACCAGAATCAGGTTTGGTTACAGCAGATCTTAAGGAGATTGTCCAAAAGGGAATTGATGGAATTGTAATTCCAAAGGTAAATTCAGCAAAAGAACTCAAGAAAATTGAAAAAACAATCTCATCTCTAGAGAAAAAAAGAAAGATCAAAGGGATTCGTTTAATGCCATCAATAGAATCTGCACTAGGTATTGTAAATTGCTATGAGATAGCCTCGTCAAGCAAACGTATTGACGCCTTAGTATTTGGTATATTTGATTTGTTGAATGATATGGGAATCGAATACACAAAGGGAAATCCACGTGGTGCAAAATATTCTAGGTATAAGGTTCCTGTAGCAGCAACTGCTGCAGGTGTTGCTGCAATAGATGGAATATGGCAGGACTTGAAAGATAAGAGTGGCTTTGTTAAGGATTGCCAAGTTGGCAAAAGTTTAGGCTATGCTGGAAAAAGTGTTATTCATCCAGATCAAATCAAGACAGTCCATAAAATTTTCCATCCTAGCAAACCAGAAATTGCCTGGGCCAAGAAGGTTTGCAGCGTTTATGAAAAATCAACAAAAAAAGGAAAAGGCGCAACAGTTGTTGATGGAAAGATGATTGATGAAGTTCACTATAAGCGAGCAAATGCACTTTTAGAAATTTGATTTATAACGATCTAGCCAAATCAATAAAATCATGTTCACAGGAATAATCGTTGGTACTGGGAAAGTCACTAAGCTTGACCAAAAAACAAAGAATAGAAGTGCCATACAGATGACTGTTAATTTAGGAAAGTATGCCAAGGGATTAAAAATTGGTCAAAGCGTTGCTATAAACGGTGTGTGTCTTAGTGCTACAAAAATTTCAAAGAACAAATGTGTCTTTGAAATGATTGATGAAACAACAAAGAAGACTGATTTGGGAAATGTAAAGACAGGAGATACTATTAACATTGAACGTAGTTTGAAAGTTGGAGACAGACGGGAAGGTCACTTTGTTTTAGGACACATTGATGGTGTTGCAACTATAACAAAGATTGAAAAAAAACCAAAGGAAGTAAAATTTTGGTTCAAGGTTCCAAAAAAATTAACAAAGTATGTTGTCAAGAAAGGTTCTATCGCATTGGATGGGATTAGTTTGACTGTGGTTGATGCAAAAAAAGATGTTGCATCTGTTTGTTTGATACCACATACAATCAAAGTTACTAACTTTAATTCAAAAAAAGTTGGGGACAAACTCAACATTGAGACAGACATTCTTGGAAAATACATTAAAAATTAAGGCTAATCTATTACCACAAAATTAGTAATTACCACATTTTTAGTAAGTTTTATAACATCTTCAAAATCAATTTTTAGTAATGACATTTGATACAGCAATTGCTTCTCTAAAACAAGGCGAGTTTGTTATGGTTTACGATTCAGATGGGCGAGAAAGCGAGGTTGACATGATGGTTGCAGCAGAATTTTGCACACCGGAACATGTGGCAAGGATGCGACAACATGCAGGCGGTTTGCTTTGTCTTGCAATTTCAAATGGTTTAGCAAAAAAATTAGATCTAGAATACATGCACAACATACTTGCAAATTCTAACGATCTTGATTCAGAGTCAAAAAACATGGTAATGGGAATGGCACCATATGGGGATCATCCAACTTTTTCAATCTCTGTAAACCACAAGCGTACATACACTGGAATTACTGACAGTGATAGAGCTTTGACCATAAAAGAAATGGCAAACTTATGCAATTCAGATAATCCAAAAAAACAATTCATTTCTTCATTTAAGACACCAGGACATGTTCCATTGCTACTTGCTTCAGATGGTCTTCTTTCATCTAGAAAGGGTCACACTGAGATGTCAATTTACCTAGCAAAGCTGGCAAAGTTACACCCCGTTTCTGCCATCTGTGAAATGATGGATGCAGAAACTTATGCTGCATTGTCTGTTGAAAAGGCAAAAAAGTATGCGGAAGAGAATGCCATTCCATTTATTGATGGCAAAGAACTCTATGAATTTTCAAAGGTGCATTAATTTTGAATATTGCAATAGTAGTTTCGGAATTTAACGACAAAGTGACGTCTAGAATGCATAAAGTTGCACTTGAAAAAGCCAAAGAATTGAAACTAAACGTCAAATACGAGTGTAATGTTCCTGGGGTTTTTGATATGCCTTTAGTTATTGATACCTTACTACAAAAAAAAGACATTGATGCAGTTGTTACGTTAGGCGCTATTATCAAGGGACAAACCAAACATGATGAAGTCATTGCAAATGTTGTTGCAGCAAGAATTTCTAAATTATCAATCAAATATCAAAAACCAATTTCGTTAGGAATTTCAGGTCCAGGAATGTCTGAGAGGCAGGCGTTTGGAAGAATTCGACCAGTATCTGAAAGGGCAGTTAAGGCTATTTTCAAGACAGCAGAAGAATTGAAGAGGATAAAATAATGATTCAGATCACAATTGTCAAAATTACAGGTTATGGTCCTTGGACTCTAACATTAGGAAGTGACCGGGAACATGAAATACAGATGCTTCAAGCTTCATTATATCTCCAAATACAGAAATTATTTTCTGAAAAAAATTGTCTAGTTTTTTCAAACAGATCTGATGAATTTTTTGCAATTACAAGCGGCATTACACTTGAGGATCATATAGAAATCCAAAAGAAACTCGAATCATCTTTTGATTTGAAGTTGTCAATGTCAATCGGTTATGGAGATTCACCATTTGATGCTAATCTTAGTGCATATGATGGGAAAAAATCTGAAATAAAACTGAATGAGGAACATAGCATTTTTGGATTCATAGATGGTAAAGTAGAGTCGAAAATTACAATCATGCACCTAGATGTTGATAATCTAACTTCTAGAGGAGAAACAGCATCACCATACGAAATTTCATCATTAATGTTCAAATTATACGCAAAGATGTCCGAGTTTTTCTTATCCAAGAAGGCACTTTCATTTTTCATGGGCGGCGATAATTTCATGGTTGTTGCAAACTCAAACCATAGGGAAAGTGCAGAAGAATTTATTGATATAATTAAAAACGAACTTGGAATTGA
This sequence comes from Nitrososphaerota archaeon, assembly GCA_014384145.1. Classification (GTDB taxonomy): domain Archaea; phylum Thermoproteota; class Nitrososphaeria; order Nitrososphaerales; family Nitrosopumilaceae; genus Nitrosopelagicus. The sequence continues at coordinate 10,274 of JACNGK010000051.1, read as the reverse complement.
ACTAAATTGTGGAATAGGTACAGGAAAAAATGCTAGAAGTGCAGTAAAACTTGCAACAAAGTCTCTCGACACAATCAGAGAGATTCGTGATTCAGGTAAAGAGAAACCAGAAATCTACGAGCTTACATGATATTAAAAAATATCAGCGTATTGTATGGAAACAATTTAAAATTTATAGAAAAAACAAACGTGCTGGTTACTAATAACACATTTCAAAAAATTAATCCTAAAATTAAATCTACTAAAAACAAAGTTGTAAACTGTGACGGTCTTTTACTAATTCCAGGATTAATTAATTCACATACACACATTGGTGATTCAATCGCAAAAGATATAGCTCTGGATAGGGATCCTGATTCTAAAATCAATCCTATTTTTGGAATTAAACAAAAAATTCTCAGAGAAACCGAGCCAAAAAAACTCATTCATTTTATGAGAAAAACTGTAAAATCCATGCTAAAAAAGGGAACAACAACATTTGTTGATTTCAGAGAGGGTGGTTTGGATGGAGTTTTGCTTATGCAAAAGGTATTATCAAACACTCCAATTCGTTCCATAATACTAGGTAGAATAGAATACTATCAGTCAAAAGACCAGATCAAAAGAAACACACCAATTCCACAGTCATATCAAAACCAGATAGATCAATTACTAAAAAACTGTGATGGAATAGGAATTAGCGGTTCAAATGAAAATAGTGATTCTTCCCTGAAACAATTTTCTAAAATAAAAAAGATTCGTGCAATTCACTGTGCAGAAACCAAGCAAAGTTATTTGAAATCAAAACAAATTACAAGAAAAACTGAGCCAAAGCGTTCCATGTTACTAAAACCAGATTTCCTTGTACATATGACATATGCCTCAAAAAGTGATCTAAGCATTGCATCTAAAAAAACAAGGGGCATAGTTGTTTGTCCTCGCGCAAATGCATCTTTAGCAGAAGGAATTCCAAATGTTGTTCAAATGATGGAAATGAATTGTAATATAACAATTGGAACTGACAACGTGATGATTAATTCACCTGACTTGTTCAGAGAAATGGACTTTTTATGGAAGACAACAATGGGCATTCATCAAAAACGTATTGAACCAAAGAATATTCTAAAAATGGTTACTATCAATGCGGGAAAATTACTAGGTAAAAAAATAGGATGTATCAAAGAGGGATACTTGGCAGACGCCGTTTTTATTAAAAAGAATGACTTAGATCTTGATCCCTTGCGAAACCCACATGCATCTATTGTCCATAGGGCAAACGAAAATTCAATTCAAGCAGTAATGATTGGAGGTAATATAGTTCATGGAAAGCTTTAGGCCACATATAATATTCAGCGCTGCGATTACTTTAGATGGAAAGTTAGCAACACGAACTGGGGATTCAAAACTTTCCTCAAAAAAAGACAAAATTAGAGTTCATAAACTTAGAAGTAAAGTTGATGCAATCCTTATTGGAAAAAATACTGTTGAAATTGATGATCCACTTTTATCTGTGCATAATATTAGGAAAAAAAATCCAATACGTATAATTCTTGATTCAAATGCGATAATCCGTACGAATTCAAAAATTTTAAAAACATGTTCAAAAATTCCCACAATTATTGCAGTATCAAAAAAAGCACAGAAAAAAAACTTGCAGAGACTAAAAAAATTTCCTGTCCAGGTTATAGTTTGTGGAAATTATACAGTAAACATAAAAAAATTACTTGGAATTCTCAAAAAAAAAGGCATAAAAAATATTCTAGTTGAGGGCGGTGGGACAACAAATTGGGCATTTGTGAAAGAAAACCTAGTAGATGAAGCTATAATCACAATCACACCTTATCTTGTAGGAGGCATAACTGCCACAACATTAGTAGACGGCGATGGATTTTCAACTGTTGTGAAGTCAATAAGACTAAAATTAAAAAATGTTACAAAAATGAAAAATGAAGTTATACTACACTATGAAAACTAACTTTGCATTTCTTTTGTCATCTTATCAATTTGTTTAGCAAATGCCTTTTGTGACTTCTCGTTTTTCTTGAGATTTAAAACCCCACCACATGATGGGCATTTAAAAAATTCATCAAGAGCGTCTTCAAATGTTATTCTTGTGCAATCAGCGTTTCCACAATGATAAAACTGTGATGAATTTTCATAATCTAATCTCTGTTGAAGTCTCTCTGAAATCTTTTTTTTCTGATTCTCAATAAAGTTCTCAACCTCATCTCTTCTAGAACGCCAACGGTAGACAAACCAACCTTTTCTTTCATCTTTTACTCTAACTCCAGTAATGAGAGCTTTGCCAAAAAGATCATAGAGTACTTTTCGAACCATGTTGATTCTTAAACCAGTTGAACTTGCAATTTCTTCATCTGTTGCATCCTGTGATTTTAAGAGTGACCTTGCAACCTTGAGGTATTCATCACCACCAATCATATACGAAATTTTCACAAATGGATCTTCGTATTTGTCAATCAACAGAAACAATCCTTATTTTCCATTATTAATCAGTTTTTTATTCACCCTAACATCTTTACCTTGTTCCTGAGGAATTATTGTTCTCTCTGGATTCTCAAACTTGAATTCAAACTGTTTTCCCTGTTGAATGCGGTCCAATAGTACGCCCAAAGCACTCACTTCTGAGTGTGGTTGACTACCCACTGCCACATTATAGTCTGCCAATTCGTAGATCTCTCTTGGAACTTTCTCAGCTCCAACTACAATCATAATTTTGTCTTCATTTCGTATTTTTGTTTCAATATTATTGATATTCTGACCATACATTGTAAGATGAACAATTTTTACCGCTGCATTTTTCTTTTCCTTAACAATTTTTTTCCATTCTGAAATAATTTCAATTTCAAAATTACCGCCCCAAGTTTTGTTAATGCCAGAAATAGTACGCTTTATCTCAGGATTTACTTCATTCATATAGATTTTTTGTGCACCAAATGATCTTGCAACTAGAGCTACATGAGTAGTAACTCTATCATCTCTAACAACCCGTTGACCAATTCTTAGAACTTCAATTTCCATAGGTTTTTGCTCCAACTTTATCACTATTCTGTGATATGTCATTTTGAAAAACGTTACCGATTATTTTTTCAAGTTTGCCCATGTTTTTTCCTGTAACTGCAGAAATATCAACCCATTTTTTATTTTCCTTCAGTTCTAAGTAATCTACTATGTCTAAAATTTCATCGTCATCTAACAATTCTGATTTATTTAAAGCGAAAACCAGCTTGTTTGATTCCACACCAATTTCATTTAATGTTGTGTAGCAACTTTTGAATTTTTTTCGTAATTCATCTAGGTTATCACTTGCATCAATTACAAATATTATAACATCCGTGTACAGTAGTTCTTCTAGTGTGGATTTGAAAGCTTCAATCATATATGCTGGAAGCCTGCTGATAAATCCTACAGTATCTGAAATCAATGCAATTTCTCGGTTTATCATTACTCTACGAACAGTAGTTGAAAGAGTTGTAAACAGCTCATCGTTTTTTTCTCGTTGTTCTCCTGTTAGTGTATTAAACAATGTAGTTTTACCTGCTGATGTATATCCTGCAAGTGAAATTGTCTTGAAACCAAGCCGTTTTCTTGCTTGTCTATGAAGTTTACGTTGTTTTCCTGACTTTACCAGCTTTGATTTGATGTTAATCATTCTTTTTTTGATTTCGTTATAGTATACATCAACTTCAAATGTTCCAAGACCCATAAATCCTGGCTGTTCACCTTTTTTTGAAAGTCTTACTTTTTCTTTAGCTCTTGACATATCATAGCGTGCCTGCGCCAGTTTAACTTGAAGCTTGGATTCAGCACTGGAAGATCTTTTCTCAAAGATTTGTAAAATCAAAGCTTCTCTATCCAATATTTCCATTTTAAGCTCGGAAGCCAGATTATAGTTCTGGCTTGGCTTTAATATCTCATCAAAAACTATTACATCTGGTTTCACCGTAGATATGATTTCTTTAAGATCTTCAATTTTACCACCACTCAAGCCATATTTTGGCTTCTGCAGGAAGTTTTGTTTTATGATATGCTTTACTTTATAATCAGCCGATTCGCAAAGGGCTACTGCCTCATCAATCATATCGTCTTGATCATATGTAATTAAAACAGCTGAATCCATCGCTAAAACTCTACATCTTTGGTTTTTTGAGAATTTTTTCTATATTCATATTTAAAACAATTTCCCCAATGTCGCTTGCATATTCTGCAACTCTTTTTACATTCTCCACAATTTTTCTAATTCTAAAAATTTCCTCCTCATCTTTACTTGTTTTCAAATTGTCCAATATTCTTTTTTCATATTTTTGGATATTATTTGCACTTTCAATTGATTTCTCTGCTTGGTCATAGTCTTTTTTGAATAATGCTAGGCATGCATCATCCATTACTGAAATCGCATAATTACTCATTTCCTGTATTCTATCAAAGTTTTTGCCTTGTATAGGAATTTTATAATCTAGAACATCCTGTGACAGTCTTACCGCATGATCACCCAATCTTTCCACGTTTTTGATAACAACTCTGTAACCAAGGCAATCACGTGCATTATCAAATCCCATTTCCTTTAACATGTGATCATTTTCAATTGCAATTGCAAGCTGCCTAGTGATGTAAAATCCAAATCTATCTACATCATCGTCACTGTTGATTACTTCTTTTGCAAGTTCTTCATTTCCTTCCTTTATTGCAATTAATGCATCATCTAGCATTGATTTTGCTAACAACATCATTCTTTTGAAAGCGGCATCAACTGATAGTTCTACCAAATTAATTAGAATTTGAACAGTTATACCATCTGATGAATCAGCGGTTATTTCTGTACCCATTAAAATTTTCTTAACAGCATTTCTAATTCCAATTCTCTGTGCTGGTGTAATTCGTCCTACTCTAGGCTTGATGCTGATTGTCTTAAAGTGAAGAAAGTATAATGAAACTAATTTTCTTACTACAGTTGATGTTTCTTCCGTTGGTTCAATTTCAATTGTGGCTGTTTCAGTTTGGTCTTTTTTTCTAGTATTGTATGGCGTAACATGTAAGCTGGAAATTCCTTTCCGACCGACTGAAACTTGATCTCCCTGCTTTAGGCCTAGATCAGTAATCCATTGTTTGGGCAGAGAAATAATGTAAGTGGATTTACCTGTAAACTGGATTTTTCTAGTTTCTTCACCAGATGACATAACTATAGTTATTTCTCTGTTCTATATAGATTAATGGAATTCTATATTATAGTACCAACGAATATTTAGATATCTAGGCAAGCATTTGGGTGGATCCTGTTTTAAAACTAAAACACACTATTGATGCCCTGTTTGGAGTAGGCATATCTAGACATTTGCCTAAACAGATAGAGTTTTTCTTTTCAAAGCGAACTGGACGAATTCGTGAGGTATATCATAATCAGAAGCTTCTTTGCACATTGCGAATTGATGGCGGTCTGGCAATAACACCATATTTTGCTCAAATTCTTATGAAGAGTAAAAAATTCAAGGAAAACTGTCTTGAGATTGACAAAGACTCAAAACCATTTGTAGAAGATGGAAGGTCAGTATTTTGTGGCCATGTTGTTTGGTGTGGTAAAAATATCAGAATTCAAAGTGAAGTTCCAGTTTTGTACAAGAATAAGGTTATTGCAGTAGGAAAGGCCATCCTGTCTTCAGAGATGATGAAGGAACAAAGAATCGGAGTGGCAGTAAAAGTCAGAGATAGTTTAAAAAACCAGCCAGAGGGATAGATGAACATGATGCGTGGAGGTAACCGCCAAATGCGAAGAATGATGGATAAGATGGGTCTTGATATGGAGGAGATTCCAAACGTACAGGAGGTCATCATTAAGACAGACAAAAAAGAGATTATTATTCCAAAGCCATCTGTTACCGAAATGAAATCAAAAGAAAATTCAATCTTTCAGGTAATTGCAGAGAGTTTTGAGGAAAAAGAACTTGAAGTGCCCATATTTTCAGAAGATGATATAATGTTAGTCTGTCAACAGGCAAATTGTGATGAAGAGAAGGCTAAGGATGCCTTAGCTGAGACCAAAGGCGATATTGCCCAGGCGATTCTAAGACTAACCAATGGTTAAATTATGATTATGAAAAAAATCTTAGAAAAATGACACAGCCAGTATGGACACTAACTGATAAGGAAAAAATCAAAAAGACTTTAGAATTAATTCAAGATTTTGAGAATTCGGGATCATCTAAACATTACAAAGCAAACGCACAGAAGATGAAAATAATGCTAGATGGAATTAAAAAAATCTTAGAAAAATAATTTTCAAAAGTATGAAAGCCTCAAGAATTGGCTAAAATGCAGATTTTTCCTGTAAATTGTTTGCGAATTTTGCAAAAACATGTTATTAATATACCTTTTTATTATTTTTTTTGAAAATGCTTCATAAGATTATATAAATGAATGAAATTATTATATATTTTTCCTAGAATATTGAAAATTTTCGCAGATCTAACCTTATTAACTTATTATTCCTATAATATATGTAATAAAAATGACATGTAAAGGAATTTGCCCTAGATATAAGGCACAAAAACCTGTAGGAACAGGAAGGTATGCTTCAGGTCAACGTAGGTGTCAGATTTGTGAGATTTTCATCAAGTGGGAAGGTCTGTGGTGTCCATGTTGTGGATATCGATTAAGAACCAAACCACGAAACTTGAAGTACAAAGCAAAACTGCGCGCACGAGTAAATGCTGAAGCTAAGACAGAATCGATAGCAATAAACGAGTAAACCCACTTCGTAGGCTTATTGCTAAACGAATCGCGTTTTTCGAAGACAGTTGTTGACATTGACAAACGTAGTTTTACAATTCAGATATTACTCTTCGATAACGGAAGTTTTGTTTCTATAACAGAAGGTCAGGAAAAGATTGGTGGATTAACAGCATCAATTGGTACAAACACTATACCAATTACTACTTCAATCATACCGGCAAAATCAGAATCTCTTTTTTTAAAATTAATCTCTGAACAACTCTCTTCAATCATAACAGGTATTAACATCATATCTGCGTTTATTCCAAAAGAGCTAGAAAACAAAACTGCTAAAACTCTGATTGCTAAAATAAAGGAGATCGTTGAAAAATGACTGTTGATATGAGAAGCTTCCTTCAACAAATCAAAAAGACCAATGATTTATTCACAGTGAAGAAGGGAGTTTCTACAAAATATGAGATTGCAGCGGTAACTGAAAAGCTTGATGGATCAAAGGCTGCATTATTTGAAAATGTCAAAGGAAGCAAATTCAAGCTAGTTTCAAACCTGGTGGGAAGCAGAGATAGGTTTGCACAGGCAATAGGTGCCAAAAAGTCTGATATTAATCAAAAAATTGTCAAGGCAATTTCTTCTGCAAAAAAACCAAGAATTTCATCAACTGCAAAGTTTTTCGAAAACAGTTCTAAGGACATTTCCATTCTTCCAATTGTAACTCACTTTCAGAACGAATCAGGTCCTTTCATCACATCATCCATACTATATACAAGAAATCAGGAAAAGAAATCTCAAAACTCGTCTTTTCACAGACTAATGCCAATAGGGAAAAACCAATTCTCAATTAGAATGGTGGAGGGTAGAGATCTTCATAGATCATTTATGTTTGCAAAAACCCATGGGCAGGATCTGCCGATCGCAATTACTGTTGGTGTTCACCCTGCCATTTCAATTGCTTGTGCATTCCAGGCAAAATGGGGAAAAAACGAACTTGAGATAGCTAATTCACTTATGAATAACAAACTTACTTTAACAAAATGTCCTAGCACTGGCTTGTTGGTACCGTCAACTGCGGAAATTGTCATGGAAGGAAAAATTTTGCGGAACAAAACACACAAGGAATGGATGGTCGAAATGCTTCGAACATATGACATGCCAAGACCGGCACCAGTGATTCAAATCGAAAAATTGTATTTTAGAAACAATCCAATTTATCATGATATTTTGTCTGGTTACACAGAGGCAAGATTGCTCATGGGCATGCCTATTGAGGCTAAACTCAATAGTATAATGAAAAAGAAATTCCCGCAGACAAAACAGGTGATCCTTACAAGCGGTGGAGCCAATTGGCTTCATGCTGTGATTCAAATCTCAAAAACCAGATCAACCAATGTTAAAAAAATCATTAACGAGACGTTCGCAAGTCACAGATCGTTGAAGATGGTGACCATAGTAGATGATGATATTGATCCTGCCGATGCTGTAGCTGTAGAATTTGCTATGGCTACAAGATTTCAGGCTGACAAGGATCTGGTAATAATAAAAAATGTGAGAGGCTCTAGCCTTGATCCCTCTAGTGACCAAAAGAAATTACGAACAGCAAAAATGGGAATAGACGCAACAATACCTGCATCAAAGAGACCAGACGGCTTCAAGTTGGGTAAGATTCCAAAATCTAAAACAAATCTCAAAAACTATTTGAAGAAATGAATGCTGGTTATTTTATCGTAATTGTACTAGTTTCTGGATTTGTTGCAGGCACAATACATGGTGCTGTAAATTTAGCAATTGTAGAACCATATCTGGACGAAGCAATTGGAATTGAAAACCAGGTTCTCTTCGAATCTGGGGAGGCTGAAGACACTCCTCAGTTTTGGGTTGAATATAACTCATACCGTGATTGGCAAAAAAGCGGTCAGCTACTAGCAGGTGGAATTCTAGGAATGTCAATAGGTGCGTTGTTTGGTGTTGTATTTGCTTATTCAAGAAATTCTCTACCCGAAGGACACACTGTAAAAAAAACATTTGTTCTTGCTGCAATCATGTGGCTTACCATTTTCTTGATACCATTTTTGAAATATCCTGCAAACCCGCCAACTGTGGGAGATGCTGATACTGTCGTACTGAGAGGAATATTGTATCTTGCATTCATTGCAATCTCCGGCTTTTCAGCTGTTGGTTTTTCCAGATTGTATAAGAAACTTGAGACGAAAAAATATCTCGCATTTGTTGGTTATGCAGTTTTTATCACGACTGTATTTTTTATAATGCCACCAAGTCCAGATGAAATTACTGCTCCAATGGATTTAGTGAACGGTTTTAGGACAATGTCTGTAGTGGCCGTAACAACATTCTGGGTTGCTGAAGCGATAATACTTGGATTGCTGTGGCAAAAATACAAGACAAAGTTACAGGAACCATAGTTATTCTACATTCTTAGAATAAGAAACTAGAATGTCTGGATCGTTTAAATAACTTAGCTAAACCTAAGAAAATACTTTGAGTGCAAAATCAAAAATCATGACTAGAAAGACCATTCTGCTTTTTGCACTAGTTGCTGGAGTTGCTGCTTTCCCATTAGCGGCTTCAGCACAAAGTGACGCTGTTCCAGCCTGGGTTAAAAATACTGCGGGTTGGTGGGCAGATGATCAGATTTCTGAGACAGAATTTGTAAACTCGATGGAATATCTGATTGATTCTGGAATTATTGATGTATCATCACAAAACTTTGGCATCACTGAACTCACGATTGGTTTCATACCATCTGAAAAAGCAGATGAACTATCACCAAAGGCTGAATCTCTTGCAAGATTTTTGGAATCTGAATTTAATGGAAAAGTGGATGTCAAAATTGTTGTACCGACAAATTATGAAATAATCATTGAAGGGCTAAAGTTTGGACATATTGACGCCGCATTCATGGATACGGGACCTGGTTGGATTGCACACGACAGGGCAAATGCAGAAGTCGTGATGGCTGAAGTAAAGAAAGGCAAAGTGGGTTACTATGCAACTGTTTGGCAACGAGCTGATTCAAACTACTCATCAATTGATGAAGCAATTGGAAACAAGGTAGCTTTTACTAGCATTACTGGTTCGTCAGGATTCGTTAGACCTGTTGGTACATTAGTTGACCGTGGTTTAATCACAGTAGAAGGAGACGACATTGTCGCATTAAAGAAAGCATTAGATGAGTCATTTGAATATCATGCCTTTGGCGGAGGATACAAGGCAGCACTTGAATTGCTTCTAAATGGTTCAGTTGAAATGGCATTTGGTTCTGACATTGCTCCAGGAAAATACTTGACTCCAGAACAGCAAGCTCAACTCAAAAAAGTTGAGACGCTTGGTCTAGTACCATCTCATGTCTTTGTTGCATCAAATAATCTTTCAGATAAGACAAAGCAGCATTTAGTCGACTCGATGGTGAAACTGAACCATCAGGATAATAATCAAATTTTAAAAGACATCTATGGCGCTGATGCATTGTTACCAACAACTGCTGAGATGCACATTGGCAACTTTGGACAATATCTAGACCTATTACCTGGAATTGA
>JACNGK010000055.1:0-15882 GCA_014384145.1 Nitrososphaerota archaeon | reverse complement strand
AAAAGGCGGCATTAATTCACGGACGGACTGGTCAGCATCCAGGAAATAATGTACCGTGTACTATGTGTGGCGGTGCTTGTGTGTATATCATGCTACCAAAACAACGTAAGGACGAAAAAGAAGAAAAAAAATTACAACAAGCTGAATAGTATTTTTTCTAACTCTGGAACGGTTTCATAATTTTTAATCTCATTTGGTTCTATCCATTTAAAATCTGAATTTTCCCAATTAAGTTTAATTTCCAGATTTTTTGTCCTGAATAAAAATGGAAAAATATTCCACTCGTGATTTTTATATTGAGCAGATTCAATTTTTATTCGTTCATTAGCCTTCAATAATTCTATTTCACTTTCATTGATCCCAGTTTCCTCAAAAATTTCAATTTTTGCTCTCGCTAGAGGTGTTGTGTCACTTTTTTCAATAATCCCACTTACTCCAGCCCATAAACATTTCATAGATTTTACTTTATTACTTCTTTTTAAAATTAGAATTTTATCGTTATTTTTAATAAATGATGTAACAATATTTGTAGAAAACAATCCTATTTTTCAATTGTTTTGATCATTGTAGACAATTTTTTATATGATTTTTCTAAATCTACATTTTTTGAAATTCTCTCCTGGCTTGATTTGATATAATCAATTATTTGTTCGCTTTTTCCTTCCTGAGAATCTGTAAGAAGTTTTCCTATATCCTTCCAAAACTCTTCAGCAAACCTTCTTACTTCTGGATTAGATATTATAGTCTCAATTAGTTCTGGTGATTCTGTAAGTATGCTTTCGGAAATGATTTTTTGAGCTTTAAATGTAGTGCCTGCCATTTTTTCAGTCAATGAAATTTTTTCATCTTTTGCAAGTATATTTGCAAAAGCGATATTAATTAAATGAGTTAATCCAAGAATGACGGCAATTTTTTTATCGTGTTCAGCAGCATCAATTGTAACAAAATTTGCTTTTGGAAAAAGTAATTTTGTTGCAGATAATTCTTTTTGTGCGTCCTTAATCGGTACTATGATTATGTTCTTGCCATCAATCTTTTTTGTACCTGGTCCAAACATTGGGTGAATACAAATAGGGTTCACTTTAGATGGTGTTTTTAAAAGTGTTAGAGCAGTTTTAGATTTTTGTGAAGATATTTCTATTAGATATGAACCACGTTTCATTTCTTTAGCTATCAATCTAATGATTTCAGGGGTATTTTTTGTAGGCGTGCATAAAAGAACATAATCCATTTGTAATATGGCACCAACGAGCGAATTTGCTTTAATGATAAATTTTTCTTTTATTTCATTATCTGTGTCAAATCCCTTGACCTTGAAACCCATTTTATGAAAATAATTTGCAAACCATTTGCCCATTTTGCCGTTTACGCCAATGATTGCAATTTCTTTATTCATACGATTCCTTCAATATGGCATCTAATATTATCATACCTTCCTTTAACCTAGCTCCATCTATTGCAGTTATCCTAAAAAATTCCTTATAGTCACCAAACCCCTCGCCTGGGGCTATGGCAACACCATGTTCTAACAGCTTTTCTGAAAATTTTGTAGCATCAAAATTCTTGTATTTAGTTTTGGCAAACAGGTACATCGCTCCATCAGGTTCGATGAATTCTAAGCCAATGTCTTTCGCGATTTTAACTAATGCTTCTAATCTTGAGTTTATAATTTCCGTATTCTCAGATGTGTCCGCCTTAAGAGCTTGTAATGCAACATATTGAATTGGCTCTGAAACATTTGTCAGACTAAGTGCTTGTAACTTTGACATTTTTTCTATAATTTGCGGATCTGCGTGCACATATCCAATTCTATAACCAGTCATAGCATGAGATTTAGAAAATGATTGTGTAATTATTTTTTTTTCATAATTTCCTACTCCGATTATATCCGCACTCTTCCAATCATTATTTGCATATTCAGAGTATATCTCATCACTAAGTACATAGAGATCATGGTCTTCTGCTATTCCGATAATACTGTATACAAGTTCATTCGAGAGAATCTTTCCTGTTGGGTTATTTGGATAGTTCAGTATGATCATCTTTGTATTTTCATTTATTGCATTGTTGATTTGTTCAATAGATGGTTCCCATTTTGTTTCTAATGTTGTTTTGATTGTTCTAACCTTGATGCCAGCGTTTAATGCACAGTCCTTGTATGCTGGCCATGCTGGTTCTATCACAATTATTTCATCACCAGGATTTAACAGTGTAGTTATCGCTAAGTAAACTGCGAATCTTGCACCAGGACAAACCATTACAGATTCTCCAAGTACTGTGTTTCGTATGGCTAAAGCATCCACCAATTCTTTAATTCCCTTTGCAGGACCATACTTTCCGTATCCTTTGTCGTACACTTCTGCAAGCGCAGTTTTCACCTCTTTTGGTGGCTTGCAATCTGGCTCACCCACTTCAAGGTGGATTATTTTTTTACCTTCCTCTTCAAGCGCTTTTGCTTTCAAAAATACTGAAAGATGTGTTTGCTTGCCGTCAGATTGTACCTTTACAGATTCGTTAAGCAGTAAATTGAGAAATTTTAATGCAGTTGATTGATCCAAGTCGATTTCCTTGCATAACTTGGTAACCTGAGTTCGTAACGCATCCTCTCTTTCCTCGTCTGTTACAGTCATGCCAAGATTTGCTTTGGCATCACCTATCTGTTTGGCAATGTCCGTTCTTGTCTTTAACAACTTGATCATCTCAAGCGTTATCTCTTCAATTTTCTTACGATATTCCTCTATATCTGACATTTTAGATAACTGGTTTTATGAAACCGCCTTGCAATGCTTGATCTGCAATTACTAGCGATACTATGGAATCAACAACAGGAGGTGCTCGTGGCACTACGCATGGGTCATGTCTGCCTTCTACTCTTAATTTTGTATTTTTCTTAGTTTTGAGATCAACCGTTTCCTGAATCTTGCCGATTGACGAAGCTGGTTTGAAGGCAACTCGCATTACTATTGGCATTCCATTTGATATACCACCTAAAATTCCACCGGAATTGTTTGTCTTAGTAATCACCTTGCCATTACGGAATGTGTATGAATCATTATTTTGTGAACCATATTTTTCAGAACCGGAAAATCCAGAACCAAATTCAACTCCCTTAACAGCGGGTATTGCATAAATGGCTTTACTAAGTTCTGATTCTAGTGAGCTAAAAATTGGTTCTCCTAACCCAACAGGAATATTGTTTGTTACAGATTCAATAATACCTCCCAACGAATCGCCCTTTTTCCTAGCATCAAGTATTGACTTTTTCATTTTTCCTGCGATTGCCTTTTCAGGACACCTGACTTCGTTTGTATATATTGATTTGAGTGATTGTCTAGCAGCATGATTTTTCATCCCTATCTTTCCAATTTGGCATGTGTACGCGTTTGTTTCAACACCAAGTGTAACTTTGAGTAATTTCCTCGCAATTGCACCGCCCATTACATGCGTGGCTGTCAATCTTCCGGAAAATCTACCACCGCCACGATGATCATTGAACTTTTTGTATTTTACAAAAGCAGGATAGTCAGAGTGACCCGGTCTCATTGTGGTTTTTAATTTAGCATAACTTCTCGAGTCATGATCTTTGTTCCAAATGATCGTTGTAATTGGTGCGCCTGTAGTGTATCCCCTAAACACGCCAGAAAGAATCTCTACAACATCGCCCTCTTTTCTTTGCGTTGAGACCAGTGATTGACCAGGTCTCCTTAAATCAAGCATTTTTTGTATGTCTTTTTCATTTAATTCCAGGCCTGCAGGACAGCCATCAAGTACTGCGCCCACACATTTGCCATGGCTTTCACCAAAACTTGTTAAGACTAAATTACGTCCAATTGAACTTCCTGCCAACAATATAATATTATTTAAGATAAATATAACTCTACGATTTTTTTGGCAAGTAATTTCCTATCAATCAAGAAAAATTTTACAACCAATTCTTTTCATTTCAGAAATGAAATTTGGATATGAAATATCCACAGATTCTGGATCTGATATAGTACAATTGCCAACATACATACCAGCTATGCAAAATGCCATGAATAATCTATGATCATTCTCAGAATTTAGATCAGCACCAGTCAAGTTATCCGAGTTGTTCAGTATTAATCCGTCTTTTTTTTCTACAACCTTAATTCCTAATTTAGTAAGTTCTCGTGCAATCATGGCAATTCTATCTGTTTCTTTGTATCTTGCATGTTCAACATTGAAAATCTCAATTGGCTTTGATGTTTTCAAAGCAAGTATTGCAATAGCAGGAATTAGATCAGGAGAATCGCTTAAATCAAATTTACCACCATCAAGTTTTTCTGGAGATTTTATTTTTATTGTATTCTTATCTAACGTAATTACCACTCCCATGATTTCTAAAATGTCAATGATTGCCTCATCCGCTTGCGGCATAGATCCTGTAGATACTTGTATCGTAAGGTTTTCTCCAAGCAATACAGCTGCTGATAGTAATAACGCAAGGCTGGAAAAATCAGACGGTATTGTCAAAGTTGTAGCTTTGTAATTTTGTTCGGGTATAACGTATTTTTTATATGGAGTTTTAGTTTCCACTTCAACACCAAATTTCTTCATCATGGTAATCGTTGCATCAATGTAAGGCTTTGATACTAATTTGCCCTGAATGTTTAGTATGAGGCCATTTTCTAATTTTGGAGCAGTAATCATTAAAGCTGAAATGAACTGGCTTGAAACATCTCCAGGAATTTTAACTTCCCCTCCCTTTATTTCCCCTGAAACTGATATGGGTGGATTGCCATTGGAAGAACTACATTTAGCTCCTAGTGATTCTAGAGCATCAAGTAATGGTTGCATTGGTCGTTTTTTTAGGCTTGAATCTCCTGTTAAAACTATTTTGTCATTTGCTAAGGCTGAAATCGCAGTTGCAATTCTAATGGTTGTTCCAGAATTAGCAGCATCTATAGTATTGCTTTGTAGTTTTAGTACACTTGCGCTGGTTACTGTTATATCGTCTCCTACATCTTTTATTTCCACGCCAAAGTTTTTGCAAGCGTTAATTGTGGCATTAGTATCGCCTGATCTCAAAATATTTTTGATAATACTTTTGTCAATGGCTAATGATGCTAGAAAAATTGCTCTATGTGTATAACTTTTGTTAGCAGGGCATTCTATATCTCCATCAATCTCAGATTTTTCTACTCTACATTTCATGCACTTCAGCCTTTTTGTTATTTATTTCAGATACGGTGGTGTTCCCATCAAGTGAGGAAAATATTTTCTTTATCTTTGATATAGAATCATTTCTAACAATAGCAGCTATTGATGGACCATTACCAGAAACCGAAGCACCTAACGCGCCATTCTCAATTAATTTTGGAATAATTTTTGGTTCTGAGCTTAGTATGGCAGATGTTGCTAGACCGTTTAGAATCATGGCATTCCAATAATCAGATTTTTTTGCAAGATTCCAAGCGTGTTCAAAATCACTACTTGACACCTTAAGTTTTCTAATATTTCCTCTTTTTCTTGATTTAGGTATGAAAATTACGGCAGATACACGATTAAGACATTTTTCAGAATGGACCAGCTTTTTCTTATGATTATTTGTAACAACAAATCCGCCATAATAACATGCACATGCATCATCATATGCTCCCGTCAAACTAACTTTAGTTTCAATAGACGCATCCACACCGACATTTAATATTTCAATATCATTCATCTGAGGCTTGAATAGTTTTGCAGATGCCATTGCTACTGCTGTCGAAATTGCACTTGAACTTTTTAATCCATATCCTGCTGGAATTTCTGTGTCCAGCGAAATTCTCAATTTCGTTTTAGAGAGCTCACTTTTTGGAACAATTTTTTGAATAACTCTATTGATTAAACGTGATTTCATTGGCCTATTTTGTATTTCAATTACAATGCCATTCCCATGTGATGTTTCCATTTCAACATTAACCTTCTTTGAAATACCAAGGGCTGCTCCCTTGCCTGTTGCAATTGCATTTACTATAGAAATTGCACCGTGAATAGTTGCTTTTACTACTGTCATCAAACTCCTCCAAGTAATGCTTTTTTCATAACATCATATGGAGCTTCCGTCTTGTGCCAAATTTCAAACGAACATGCAGCCTGGCTCAAAAGCATTTCATAGCCATAAATTATAGTCGCACCATTTTCTTTTGATTTCTTAATAAGATCTGTATTCATTGGCTGATAAACAATATCGTAAACTATCGAATTTTCATTTATGTTCTCAGTTGATATAGGACTTGGTTCATTCTTCATACCAATCGAAGTTGAATTTATAATAAATTTGTGTTCTGAAATTAATTCATTGGCTTCTTGTAATGAAACTATGTCAGCATTGCCTCCAATTTTTTTTGCGAACTCGGCTAATTTGTTTGCATTTTCCATAGTTCTGTTTACAATTGTAATTTTACTTGCTTTTTCTTTGACCATAGCTGTCACGATTGCTCTTGCAGCTCCACCCGCACCCAAAAGCATTACTTGGGAATCCTTTATTGTTAGATTTCTTTTTTTTATAGGATCTAGAAATCCTATCATGTCTGTGTTATAGCCCTTAAGCCTTCCATTATCATTTGATACTGTATTTACTGCTCCAATTACTTTGCATGTTGTGTCCATTTCATCCAAGAACTTCATCATTTCAATTTTATGAGGAATTGTGACATTAAATCCAGCAATTTTTATTGCCTTTAGCGCATCTATTCCCGCAGATATCTCTCCAGCAGGTATTTTGTATGCAATGTAGGTATGGTCTAATTCTAAGTGGCGAAATGCAGCATTGTGTATATTTGGAGATAGAGAATGATCTATTGGATCTCCTATCACGGCATATGTGTTAGTCATCTACTTTCTTATTGTAAAGATTGATTTAACCTCATCCAAGCTAAATTGTCCCGGCGCGATTGGTTTACCCAATGACACATACGTATATGGACTCCCCAAAAGTAGGCAAAGTAAACGTGACATCTTTCCAAAATTTCCCATTGAAAACGCAATCAGTTTTACATTCTTACTGTTATTGTATAATGACAATATTCGTGATCCATCGTTAATTGATTTTGCCATTGTAACTATTTTGATATTATTTGAAAATTTTTTCATTTCCAATAATTTCTTTTTCAAGACAGAAATATCAGGTGTTTGTTTGAAATTATGCCAAGAAACAAGAGTGCGGGTACCAGTACTTTTCAGGTAACGCTGTAGGTTCTTATTTTTTCTTAGTGTGTCATATTCTATATCAAGCAAAAAGGGATCATACTCAGCAATTAACTTGATAATAGAAACCCTGTTTTTTTCACTGCCAGAAAATTTTCCGCCATCACGAATTGGTCTCAACGTACTAACACATCTTCTCAAGTCTTTCCTGATTAGATGTAATACCTCAGGCACTGAGTTTGGATTTAAAAAATCAAATCTGATTTCAGCATAATCTGATTTTTTTAATGCTTTTGCAAGTGTCTGTTTTAGTTTTTTAGGAGTTTTTTCAGCAATACTAACACATGTCTTGTATGTCATTTTTTCTATTTCTCTAAAATATATTCATCAGATACTTCCATTCCAAAATGTCTTCCAGTCGCCGCCTTTGAATGTACTATCACTGAATCACCTTTTTTTAGATGTGTCACGGACACCAATTGTCCATTAGGTTTTACAAAACGAATCGTCTCCGCATCTTGAGCTATAATACCACCTATCTCATCCCCAACTTTAGCTTTAATCATAAGCATTGGTCTTTTTTCTATTTTACATCTGCCTATTGCAGCACGTCTTGCCTTTCCTTTAGAATCAAGTACCAGTATCTCCACACCAGTTTCTAATTCAGATAGATATTTTGTAGTACCATCAGGTGCTAGAGTGTAGCAATGCACTGCACCCGCATTAACTCTAAATGGTCTGGGTGAAGTAAATGAAGAACCAACTGACTCGTTATGAACCAAAAACAAAAAGTTTGCTCTACTTCCAATCAACATACCTTCACCTCTATTCAGCATAGATGCCGTGTCAACACACACCCTTTCGCCGTCGCCAACTTCTTGAATCTCTATTATTTTCGCAGAGCTGAGTTCAAAGCTTTTTGAGCCTAAATACACTAATGCCTGTCTAACTTCATTCATTGAGCCTGTATTGAAAATCACACCATCCACACCAACATCTAAAATGGAAAACATTTTTCTTGCCTCTTTTGCATTTCTTGCAACAGAAAAAATTTTGGTATGTATTTTGTGAAGTTTTGCAATAATATTTTCTAGTGGAATTATCTTCCAATCTTTCACTTCTATTATAACAAAATCTAATCCCTTTTTTGCAGAATCAAGAACATTTTCAATGTCTTTATTTGATGAGACCTTAAACTTTCTTCCAATCTTCTTTCCTTTGAGTTTTTTAATTATGGGTTTATCCAAAATTACGTAATCAGCATTTTGCGACGGAAAAACTGTTTGTATTTTTGTCTTGCCTAAACTTTTTGGATCTGCAAAAACCATTCTAATACCTTCATCTTCCAAATTTTTAACAAACTTTGCAAGATGATTCTTGGCAACTTTTGGTTGAATGATTAATTGTTTATTAATTGCCAATTATACTAGCCACTTCCTTTGCTGTTTGGTTTTTGAATATTATTCCTGCAAGAGCCTCTACAATTTTTTCAGGCGAGTTATGTGCAAATATGTTTCTTCCATAAGTTACTCCCTTAGCACCAGCTTGCATAGCATCCTCTGTCATTTGTAAAATATCCATATCTGTTTCAGCCTTTGGACCACCAGCAATAACAAGCGGTACAGGAACGCTATCAACAACTTTTGAAAACGAATCTATATCTCCAGTGTATAACGTTTTAACAATATCAGCGCCACATTCAGCGCCAATTCTTGCGGTGTGCGCTACAACTTCAGGATCGTGTGGATTTTTAATATTTTCACCTCTAGGATACATCATTGCTAACAGTGGAACATTCCATTCGTGACATTGTTCAGAAATCATTCCCAAGTCAGCAAGCATTTCTGGTTCCTCCTTTCCACCAATGTTTATGTGCAAAGATACACCATCAGCACCAAGTCTTAGCGCCTCTTTAACAGAACCAGTAAGCATTTTCCTGTTTGGTGCAGTAGAAAGTGATGTGCTTGAAGAAAAATGAGCCAAGATACCAACTTTGGGTGGTCTTGGCAGTGTTTTGATGATACCTTTGTTAATTATAACGCAAGTAATTCCATGACTTTCACATTTGTAAATCATGGAGTGTGGTTTTTCAAGGCCTTCAATAGGACCATTTGAAATACCATGATCCATTGGAATACAAAGCATTCTTCCTTTTCTTAAGATTCTGTTTAATCTAATCTCGGTTCCATTTGTCATAGATGGTATAATTTTCGTATGCTACTTAAAAATTATAGCAACATAGTCAAATTTTCAAGAATTAAATAGCCACTGAAAAATATCACAATTGAATTGAGTCAAATTACTAATCAACTTCATGACACTGAAATTAAAGATATACTTGAAAACTCTCTTCAGGGGATAAGACCGGAATACAATGATTACATCAGATTACTTGATTCAGATAATGTATCTATGATGGGCTTTGTAGCTGGAACTTTAACACGTAATGAATTTGGTAAAAAAGCATCTTTTGTAAATAATATAATTCTCAACTATACTAATGTGTGTATCACTGACTGTAAATTTTGTGCATTTTACAGACCGCCTAACCATGATGAATCTTACACATTAGCCCTAGATGAAATTGAAGCACGTGTAAAAACTGCATATGATTTGTTCAAAATAAGACAAGTATTGATTCAGGGTGGACATAACCCTGACCTTGGAATTGAATATTACGAAGATTCATTCAGAATGATCAGGAAAAAATTCCCACAAGTTGGTGTTCATGGATTATCAACATCCGAAATTGACACCATTGCTAAGGTTGAAAAGTCATCAACAAAAGAAATTTTATCTAGGCTAAAAGATGCAGGATTACAATCTTTACCAGGTGCTGGGGCTGAAATTTTAACCGACAATGTAAAAGAGATTATCAGCCCAAAAAAAATTACGAGTGATGAATGGCTACGCATTATGGAAGAAGCACATAGCCTTGGAATTCCAGCATCTGCTACTATGATGTATGGTCATGTTGAATCAAATCAGGATATTGCTGAACACTTTAGAAAAATTGTAGAACTACAAAAAAAGACGGGTGTTTTTATGGCATTCATTCCTTGGAGTTTTGAACCAAATAATACTCTGATGCAAAAAGAAGGAGTAGTCAATTTCAGTGCTGGTGGAATACAACTTCTAAAGATGATTGCTATATCCAGGCTTGTATTTGATGGATTAATTCCACATATTCAGTCATCATGGCTAACAAATGGAGTTGGAATGGCGCAATTGGCTCTACAGTATGGTGCTGATGACTTTGGTGGGACACTAATTGGGGAAGAAGTTGTATCATGTACTGGATCTCGTTCTACGGAGCTTACTGATAAAAAAATTATCAATGCCATTCATCAGATTGGGTATAAGGCAGAGGAAAGAGATAATTTTTATCAAACTGTCTGCATGCATTAAAGTCCATAGCTTGACCACTTGGAGTCAACCATTTTCTTTGTATCATCATCAACCTTAACTTCTTCTTGAATCTCTCGCTCAAAGCCTTCTTCCTTGGTCTTTTGCGTAGCATCAATTCCTAATTTTGAACCCAAATTAACTCTAGGTGATGCAGGGTCTAAAGTATCTGTAGGTGCGTTGTCTATGATAATTGTATCACGTGCAGCATCAGTTTTAGTTGTAACTGCCCAGATTACTTCATTCATATCATGCACATTCACATCGTGATCAACCACTATGATTATCTTAGTTAATGCCAATTGACCCATACCCCATAACCCCATCATAACTTTTTTTGCCTGACCAGGATAGCGTTTTTTTATTGATACAATTGCTAGTCCTTGAAACCAACCTGCAGGTGGCATGCTAAAATCAACCACTTCCGGATGTAGCATTCTTATCAGTGGTAAAAATGAACGCTCAATAACTTTTCCAATATATGCATCTTCTAAGATTGGCTTACCTACAACAGTTGTTAGATAGATAGGGTTTTTCCTTTGCATTATTCCTGTAAGCGTAAATGTTGGGAATGGTTCTTCTGGTGTGTAAAAACCTGTATGGTCACCAAACGGTCCTTCATTTCTAATGTCAGTCGAGTCCACATATCCTTCTAACACCATTTCAGCATTCGCAGGAACTTCAAGATCCACTGTCTTACATTTTACAGTTCTGATTCCTTTTTTTCTAGTAATGCCGGCAAAAAGATATTTGTCAAGTCCCTCTGGGACAGGAGCTATTGCAGAAAAAACAGTTGCTGGTTCTCCGCCTATGATTATTGCAGCATCAATCTTCTTGTCTTTTTCTTTTGATATGTCATAATGTGCTGCGCCACGTTTGTGTTTTTGCCAATGCATTAATGCATGTGTGCTATCAATGATTTGGATTCTATAAACACCTAAATTTCTTACACCTGTTTCAGGATGTTTTGTAGCAACAAGTCCAAATGTAATAAATTTTCCAGCATCTTTTGGCCATGACTTTAAAATTGGAATTTTATCAAACGAGGGTGATTCATTTACTATTTCAGTGACAGGACCACTTTTTTCTAATTTTGGAAATGATTCACTCATTTTAGATAGCTCCGGTAATTTTCTAATTTTATTAAAAATTCCAGCAGGAATTTCCATCTTTGTCATGTCAGCAATTCTTTGTCCAATCTCAGAAAACTCTGCTGTTTCAAGTCCAATCTCAAGTCTTTTTATTGAACCAAATGCATTTCCTAAAACTGGAATTTCATATCCTTTAACATTTTCAAATAGAATAGCTGGGCCATTTGTATAAGATACTCTCCTCAAAATTTCAGCAATCTCTAAGTTGGTGTCTACCTCTGTTTTTATCCGCTTTAATTGACCAGCTTTTTCCAACTCCTCTGTAAATTGTCTAATGTCATCAATAGGCACGACATTTGTGTTTGAGAATATAGTATAAGCTTAACTCGATTTATCCTAGTTGGTGTGTTTGAAAAAATTCTTAATGTGTGTGTTTTAATTACTTTGAATTGGCAAATTCCTTATGGACAACAAGAAAAAATGTGCTGTATGTAAGGGCAAAGGCAAGATAGAATTATTGGATTCTTCATGTCCTTTTTGTAATGGTACTGGAGAATTTACAAAAATTTCAGAAAGTTATTTCAAATCTCACATCTGTCAGTGCATTTTCTTAAATCGAAAAACTTGTCCTTTATGTGGAAAGAAATGTCATCATGATACACCAAATAAGCCAAAAATATTGTTGGGTCCAACGTAGTTTTACTTAACATTAAGGCATAGGAGGAAGTTCACTTTTCTTACCATGACCACCTGAACCAAATCTACAATAAAAACACAAATCTGATTGCATATGTTTTAGTACTACAACTTTGATTGCACCAATTTTTAATGCAATTTTTGTCAGTATTTTGTATTTCATTGGCATTGCAGGTATTACTTCATTCATGTAAACATTATAGTGTTCAGGACAAAATTTTAGAGTAACACGAGCATCTTTTCCAGTTTCATTTACTTGTTTCGTAAATTTGACTTGTTCCCTGACATATTCATGCTTGGGGCAAGGACAATCTTTTCCACCAGGATGCTTATACGCAGGTGTATTTTTCCAATCAAAATCTGGAAAATCTTTATCAAAATCATCCATGCCATATAATAATAATACATTTTATAAAAATTCGATCAAATTATGCTCTGATTATAAGCACAATCTAAATAAAGCACATGTAATTTATTGAATCCATATGGCAGTTAAGAGATCTCGAAAAACTAGAAAAACGACTAAAAGAAAGACTGCTAGAAAAACGACTAAAAGAAAGACTGCTAGAAGAAAAACTACTAAAAGAAAGACTGTTAGAAGAAAAACAACTAAAAGAAAAACAACTAAAAGAAAAACAACTAAAAGAAAAGCCAGGAAAGTAACTAGAAAAGCAAAAAAGAAGCCTGCTAAGAGAAGAAAGAAAGCCATTAAATCAAAAATTGCGGATTTAGAGAAAAAATTAAAAGATCTTTCAAAAGAGGAACCAAAACCTGCAGAAATAACTCCACCTCCACCACCACCAAAACCTGCAGAGACAACTCCACCTCCACCTCCACCTCCACCAAAACCAAAGGAGGAAGCACCACCAGTGCTAGTTTACGAACAATGGAAGTCAGTTGGAACTAAAAATTGGAATGATCAAAAAGCAGTGTTAACAGGTTATACTGCTCCAAGTGATAGATATTTCGCTAGCCTTCACGTACGAGATGCACCTGATGTTCCATCAGCTAATTGGAATGATCAGAAAAAAGTGTTAACAGGTTATACACAACCAGGTAACAAGTATTTTGCAACAAGACAAAGACTAGCATATCATCCACGAGACAAGACTTTCCTTACACCAGGAACTGGTACTAGTACATCTTCAACGCAAAAAGCACCTCCACCACCACCAAAACCTGCAGAGACTGCACCACCACCACCACCACCTCCACCACAAAAAAATACCAAAGAGCAATCATTCGATGATTTTGAGAAAGAATATCTCATAAGACATGCAAAAGAACAGGAAGAGAAGGCAAAGCAAAAGGGGGCTAAACAGTCACAAGCATCTACAGCCTCTAAGAAAGGCGCAATGCCAAAAGGTTTCTAGACAAATATTTTTCTTTTATTTTTTACTTTACGGTTGCGTATGCTTCTAAAACTTCCTTCGAATGACCTTTTGCCTTCACTTTCTCAAAAACCTTAAAGATCTTTCCATTTTCATTGACCAAGAACGTACTTCGATTGATACCCATGTACTCTCTTCCCATGAACTTCTTTTTGCCCCAAACACCAAATAATTTTGAAACCGTTGTCTTAACATCTGCAAGTAAGATATAGGGAATTTTCATTTTATCACAAAATTTTTTATGAGATTCCACATCATCTTTGCTTATACCAACAACTTCAATCCCAGCTTTCTGAAATTTTTTGTAATCTTTGGAGAATTCATCCGCTTCAATAGTGCAACCTGGAGTAAAGTCCTTGGGATAAAAGTAGATCACACATTTTTTTCCTTTAAGATCACTCGATTTAACAACATTGCCATCCGCATCACTTAGCTCAAATTTTGGCAAGGGTGAATTTTCTGCAATCATATTAATCTAGATTTAAAATCCCATTAATTATTCTATATCTATCGTATAAAATCCGAATGTTTTAAATGGAACTTGAAAATGGTTGACTTCATTGGTTAATCCTCGTAATTGGTTTGCAGAAGCTATAGGAACATATGCGTTAGTGTTCTTTGGACCTCTTGCTATAATATTGTCTGTTGTAGCTTTTGGTGATGGCTTATCAATAGAATCAATTATTATGATTGCTTTGGCTCATGGTGCTGCGGTTGGCTTAATGGTATATGCATTTGGTCATATATCTGGAGCACACATCAATCCAGCTGTGACTATACCAATGATGATCACAAAAAAAATTAGTGTCGGTGATGGAATTGGTTACATAATTTTCCAATTAATTGGTGCAGTTGTTGCTGCGTTCTCACTTAAAGCTATTTTGCCAGAGCTTGGTGCTAAAGTAAACTTTGGTACACAGGGTGGACCTAGCGAACTATTGAACAGTAGTATAATGGCAGGCATTACAGTAGAAATAATTTTAACATTCTTCCTTGTTACAGTCATCTTCCTTACAGCTGTTCACAAAAAAGCTCCTGCAGGAATACATGGAATTTCAATTGGAGGAATGGTATTTTTACTTCACATAGTAGGTGTACCATTAACTGGTGCGTCTATGAACCCTGCAAGAACATTTGGTCCTGCAGTTGTATCAGGATTTTGGGAATTACATTGGATTTATTGGCTTGCACCTATTGTAGGAGGAATAATTGCTGGTGTGATTATGAATTATGTTTTCGTAAATAATGCTGAACCAAAAACAAAAAGTGTATCACGTTCTACAAGTAAATCACAACTAGAACAATATGAGAAACAATATTTATCCAAATTAGAAAAAGAGCCTGCAAAGGAAGAAACAAAGGAAGAAACAAAAAAAGTATCAAGACCACGTAAGGCACGGGCAAAAAAATCAAACCCACAATCAGATCTAGAAAAATATGAGAAGAGATACCTGGCTAGGTTAGAAAAGCAGTCACAAACAAATGCAGATAGTACAGACGAGGAATAATACTTTATTAGCATTTAATTTTAAAATAATTAGCGTTGTCAGATCAAACAGAAAAACCAAAGGGTGCCCTGCCAAAGGGGTATGATGCAGATACTCCAAGTACGGAAAATACTTCAAGTACGGACGTAGTTAAACAGAAAAAAATTAACTTTCTAGAACTTGTTAGATATACATCAACAGATCAAGATCAGCGAGAAAAAGATCTGAAAGAATATGAGGCTAGTTATATTGCAAGACTAGAAAAAAATAAACCTGAAGAATCATCTGATGATTTTCGTGTTGAGCTTGGAGTAAGTACGGAGTCTGATGATGATCTAGGAAAATTAAATCTTCGAAAACATACTGTTGCTAAACGGGAGGAATTACAAGAAGAGCGATTAGCATATGAACAGAAGTATCTAGATAGATATGCTGAACCAAAAATACAAAAGAAAAAAGTAAGTTCTAGTTTATACAAACCAGAAAAATCAAAACCAAAAATAGATCGAAGGAAAGAACGAAAGGAATACGAGCAGAAGTATCTTTCACGGTATAAACAACCAAAAATACAAAAGAAAAAAGTAAGTTCTAGTTTATACAAACCGGAAAAACCAAAACCAAAACGAGATATGAAGAAAGAACGAAAGGAATACGAGCAGA
>JACNGK010000008.1:0-3224 GCA_014384145.1 Nitrososphaerota archaeon | reverse complement strand
ATGTTTCTCTTCTTTTGGTATCTTTGAAAATCTTAAAAACTCGCCAATGTCTTGTTCGTTTGTTTTGATTTTTCGGAAGAAAAGATATTTCCTAAGATTTGAGAATGTAATACGAATAGTGCTTGGATGTATTACCTTTCTTTCATTCCAGTTTATCCATTCTTGTAACATGTCATACAGGACATCTTCAAATTCTTGCCCGTTGTCAGTTTTGAGTATAAAGAGTTCGTCAATTATGTCATTGGTAGTCCTGTCATCATATGTTTCAGAAACAAAGTGATCAAAGTTCTTTATTGCATACAGCTTGCATCTTTGAGTTGTTATTGGTTCTGTACTGATTCGTTGTTCATACGATTCCTTTGATTTGTTTTTTACAAGGAAACTAGTCATTCTCAACAACCTTTATGGTAATTTGCAATATAACACGCATCAAAAATGAGGATTTTACGGATGTTAGGTAGGACAAACGCGTGGGGCTTAAGTATTAAAATAGGGTTTACAAGTCATATTCTGATATGACTACTAAGAAACCAGCTGGTCGTTCTCATGGATTTAAGCACAAGTCCAGATCTATCATGACAAAGAATGCTCCCAGAGGTGTTTCATTTTTACTCCGTGAATATCATGAGGGTGATAGAGCACTAGTGATTATTGATCCTAGGCAACATAAGGGATTACCACATAGGCGATATCATGGTAAAGTTGGTATAATAAATCAGGTTGGTAGACGTAGTGTTATTCTTGATATTAAACTTGGTAATAAATCGAAAACTTTAATCACAAGATTTGATCATATCAAACCGTTTGGTGTTTAATTTATGGAAGAAGTAGTAAAGAAACGAATGATCTCATTACCAGAAGTTAAGGAGATATTATCAGAAGGTAATCCTGAATCACTGGATCAGATTCAGCGTTGGACATTTGATTACGTAACAAAATTTGCCAAGATTGAACCCAAAGCTGCAAAGAAAATGAAACAGGAACTAACTAGTCAATGTGGTTTAACTGAAGAGGAAGCGGTTGAAATTATAAATATTCTGCCCAGATCATTACCAGAATTACGTTCATTCACTTTTGGATGGAAAAAACTAATTCTCTCAGAAACACTGGAAAAGATCCTCAAAATAATTGACGATAATCCATAAATTTCAGGTGATTAGTTTTGGAGACGGGGAATACCCAGTTAAGAAAGTATGAGGAATACGCGTACGTTTTGGATTATAATTCACGTGCTAAATCAACTACAGTTCGTGGAAGGACAGGAATAATTGTGGTTGCATTAGGAGAAGAAAGACTTACGCTACTAGAAATATTGGGAATAGAAAATTCAACATTTGATGTCGGTGAGAGGATATACATTGGAAAAGAAGGAAGAACTAAAGTTCAGTCAGTGTTAGGCAAAATGGATTATGTAAAAATTCCCGATTCTGCAAAAGATGAAATTCCTACAGTAGTTGAATCAATTGTAACAAAAAATGAAGCAAAATTTGTAGATTACATAAACAATGCACAACCTCTTACGCCAAGAATTCACGCGCTTGAGTTGATCCCAGGTATTGGCAAAACATACCTTAATGTTATAATTAAAGAAAGAGAAAAAGCATCATTTGAAAGTTTTGTTGATATAGAAAAACGGGTAGGTTTGAAAGAACCAATAAAACACATGTCACAAAGAATAATTGAAGAGATTTCAGGGGAAACAAGAATGAATCTCTTTGTTAAACGATGAACAAACGTAAAAATCTGGGACAACATTTTCTGAAATCAAAAATGATTGCAAAAGATATTGTTTCCAGTGCTAAGATTACAAGAAACGATGTAGTCCTTGAGATAGGAACTGGCTATGGGATTTTAATTCCGTATCTATGCAAAAATGCAAAACAAGTTTTTTCAATAGAAAATGATCAAGATTTGTACCTTTCAACGAAATCTAATTTTCATGATTATCCAAACCTAGTTTTAGAATATGGAGACGGCTTTGATTCTGACCATAGTTTTTCTATTTTTGTTTCAAATCTCCCTTATTCAAAAAGTAGATTTGCTCTAGAATGGTTATTGCAAAAAAATTTTTCACGAGCAGTTATAATGGTACAAAAGGAGTTTGCTGAGAAATTGAGCTCAGACGAAAAACATAAGGCAATATCAGTCTTAGCAAATTATGGTTTTAGGATAAAGTTTTTGATGAATGTTAAAAAATCAAATTTTTCTCCAGTCCCAAAAGTAGATTCTGTTGTAATTCTTTTGGAGCAAAAGAATCTAATATCGAAGGTGTTGATTTCTACCGTTAACAAGGTTTTTTCATATAGA
Source organism: Nitrososphaerota archaeon (assembly GCA_014384145.1). Classification (GTDB taxonomy): domain Archaea; phylum Thermoproteota; class Nitrososphaeria; order Nitrososphaerales; family Nitrosopumilaceae; genus Nitrosopelagicus. Next base: position 917 of record JACNGK010000008.1, on the reverse strand, counting down.
CGTAAAACTTTGCAAAATATTTTAAAACAATTCGGTCTAAATTCAACTTCTAAAAAGCGTCTTGATGAATTGTCAGGAGATGAAATTATAAAAATTGCACAAAAAATTGTCAGAATCTGAGCCTTATCCTCCCTCTGAGGATACATTCTTTTTAGCTGATTATATTAAAAATGAAAAAGGCGAATGTGCATTAGATATTGGTACGGGGTCTGGTTATCTGGCATCTCTTTTAGAGAAATCATTTTCCTTAGTTGTGGCCACAGATCTGGTTTTCAATGTTTTAAAAAAACATGAATATTTTACGATCAATAATGTTTGTTGTAATGGTGCAGATGCCATAAACCAACAGTTTGATCTTGTTATTTGTAATATGCCATACCTAAACACAGATGATGTGTCAGATGTCAGAACAGATGGTGGTAAAGATGGATTGGAAATCCCGATTAAAATAATTGATTCAGCTAAATCACGGATTAAACTTGGCGGTAAATTCATCTATGTTACATCATCACTGTCTGATTTTAAAAAATTGATTTCCTATACAAAACTAGAAGGATTTGATGTAAGCATTCTTGCAAAAAAGAAACTATTCTTTGAAGAATTAATACTTGTTAAGGCTGTTAAGTTACTTCCGTAGTTTTTCTTTTGCAATGGCAGATATTGCATCAGCCATCTGAGTTGTAGTAGCATTACCACCAATATCATATGTGACATATTTTCCCTCATTGATTACATCATCTGTTGCAGCAAACACTGCATTTCTTATCTCAGTCTCACCTAGATATTCAGCCATCCACGCACCTGATAAGACGGATGCAGTTGGGTTTACCTGTTCCATTCCTTTGTATTTTGGAGCACTGCCATGTGCTGGTTCACACATTGCATAATTGTCTCCCATGTTTGCAGAGTACACATTT
>JACNGK010000009.1:0-3226 GCA_014384145.1 Nitrososphaerota archaeon | reverse complement strand
CAAAACTGCGACAATTTCCTCTAATTGGATTACTCCAATACGTGTGAGAAATTTTAATGCTGTTTGCACTGAAGCAAGAATATTTTCTGATTTTATAACTCAAGAAATTCGAATTGAGACAGATAACGGTACAGAAAACCCAAAAAATGAAAAAGCTGAACCACTATCATTAGAAATAAAAAATTTCATAGATGCAATAGAGGGTAAAAACGATCTTGTGGTAAAACCGGAACAGGCTGTAAATGTTACAAAAGTTGCGGAAGCTGCACTTTTATCGAGCCAGAGGGGCACTCCAATTTATCTTGATCTAAGATGAACAGAAAATTATTAGAGATACTTGCATGTCCTATAGACAAACATCATCCCCTAGAACTTTTTGAGAATAAATTAGATGGGGAAAAAATAACTGAGGGAGCTTTGTACTGTAAAAAATGCTCTAGATTTTTTCCAATAATAGATGAAATTCCTATAATGTTACCTGATGAGTTAAGAGACAAAAAACAAGACATTGAATTCCTAAAGAGAAACACTAAGAAATTACCAGAGAAAATTATAACGCAAGCATTGCCATGGCATTTGTGAGGTATTTTGGTTACTAACTATATTTCTGACAAAGCAAAGATTGGCGAAAATACCAAAATTTGGCATTTTGTTTATGTTGGCGATGACGTTGAAATTGGAAACAATGTCAAAATTGGTTCCTTAGCACATATTGATTATGATGTAAAGATTGGAGACAATACGCTCATTGAGGGACTAGTTTACATTCCACCTCTTTCTAGGATTGGGAAAAATGTATTCATTGGGCCGAGCGCTGCATTAACAAACGATCCCTATCCACCCAGTGAAAAATTAGCTGGTGTAATAATTGAAGATAATGCAATAATTGGTAGTAAGGCAGTCATTAAAGCTGGTGTAACTATTGGTAAAAATAGCGTAGTTGCAATGGGTGCAGTAGTTACCAATGATGTTCCACCAGACACTGTGGTTGCAGGAGTACCTGCAAAACCAAAATACTCGCGTGATGAGTACGATAAAAAACAAAGTGAGTGGAAGAGTATCTAAGATTTTATTTGTGATTTGAAGATCCAATTCTTAATTTTTGTTAGAGTAAATACCCAAATGAATATCAAAAATATGGCAAGAGACACTTTAACACCAGAGGTGATTATCGGTTCAATATCTTCACTGAATGAAATTGGTCCGACAAGTTTTACCACGATTCCACCACCAATTAATATCAAAATCCACATGACAGAGATAAAACTGTAAATTTTTATTTCCATTAAATTTCGACTCTCATCATAAATGCAGTAATAATTGCTAAAACTCCAGAGAATACTGCTAGTTTCAAAATTTCATTACAAATTTGTTTTTCTGATAATGGTTTTTTGGCAACAAGTAATCTTACTAGTGTAATTGGGGCATGATTATCGTCAGTAGATTTCAGCTTAAAATCATCAGTATGTAATGTAGGATTTTTTATTTCTCTATGTTCAACAATTTTTTTAACACTTGAAAGAAAAAGGAATGAGTTTATGATAGCAGGTAAAATTGCTATTGCAGCAATTACTTCTACGCCACCAACTATAGCTATGACACCGTATGTTGCACCAAACATTACTGAACCAGAATCTCCAGGAAATATCCTACTTGGAAATTTATGATATTTGTAAAAAGCAAGAGAAGCAAAAGCCAAACATAAACAAGCTATACCAATCTCATAATTCTGTAGAATAAATAGTGAAATTGCTAATGCAAAACTTGCAATTGTAGTGAATCCACTTACTATTCCATTGAGAACATCAATGGAATTTAACGTATTACCAGTGATAGGAATCATGAATACAACTAATGCTAAATACAAAGATGGTATTTTGACTGAACCAAATATGGGGAAATCTAGATTTGAATCATATACACCTAACAAAAGTATTGGTGTAGCACAAAATGCAAGTGCAACCGGCTTAAACCAACCACCCATTACTTTCCTGTCATCTATTATTCCAACAGAAAACCCTAGAATCGATGTTATGATTATGGCTAAAATCTCTGAAATTGGAAAAAAGAAATAGAGTGTAATTTCTGAGGCAACAATCCCAATAAATATGGAGATACCACCAGGTCGTGGTATCATGACATTGCCTATTTTGTTAGCATCTTTTACTGTCTGATTTCGCTTTTCTAGGAATTTAATCAAAATAGGAGTAAAAGCATAAATCGTAAAGAAAGCAATTGTTGATACAATTATCGCCGCGATTATTTTTTCTTCCAATTATCCTACCTTTTCTATCTGCAACTTGATGCTTTTTGCAATAGTCATACCAATTTTATCTATTGCGGCTAATTTCTCAAGTGTCGCTTTTTTCAAATCTACACGATCATGAAAATTATATTTGTACAGTATTTTTGCTCGTACACGCCCTACATTTTTGATTTTTACCAAATCAAGATATTTTTCCGGGACACCATGCCTAATTCGTTGCCTGAGAGTGTCTAATTCATCAGCAAGAACTTGGTTTTTCCAAAATCTAGCAATTTCCCTAATAATGTATGCCAAACGTTCCGTATTTTGACGTATTTGAAATATATCACCAGGTTCAGCGTTAAACTCTTCAGACATAGTAGAATAAGTCATACCATCAATCCAATGATGTAATATTAGTAGACTTTTTGTCCAATCGTGATCCAGCTTCTGCTCTGCATATAATTTTTCATGCTTAAAATTATCATGTATCTCTTCCATTTTTTCTTCAAGTTTTTCTGTGACACCAAACTGTGGATAAAATTCAGGAAGGTTAGTAATCATATGTAAGAAACCAAATGTGTGTTTATTTCCTTTAACATAATCTTCAAGATGTGCAGTTATATCGAATGCTGTTTTAGGATCTATTCTTAACCAAAATACTTTTTGTCCAAATTTCGTAGGTTTGAAACCACCTTCATCCGTGATCATATCATATGTTTTTAACTCTCTTAGGCGTTCAGATATTTTGCCTTCTAACTTTCCGTCAGATAAACCCCCAAAAGTTTGAGAAAAAAATTCGTTGATCTTTTCTTCAGAAATTGCAGAAAAAGTAGATGACGTCGCAATCAAACCGAGTAAATGAATTCTTAAAGAACTTTCTTCAAGTATTTGTGATTCGAGAGATTCTGGAATTCCATCTACATAATGTTCCAGATACTGATTTGGTGAACCCTTTGCGCAAATTATTGATTCACAGTC
>JACNGK010000011.1:0-3238 GCA_014384145.1 Nitrososphaerota archaeon | reverse complement strand
GTAGAATATTTTGTCGAGAATGATTTCAGTTTAGAAGAGAAAATTACTGCCTAAGATTCTTCGTCTAATTTCTTGCGATTTTTCTCCCACCAAGTCTTCCAAGTAGTACTTCGTCCTAATATTTTGTCTACTGCACGTATGGCATCCCAATCGTCTTGTTCGTCTGTACCTTTGCTGTCTACTGCGTTATACAGATAAATCAGTATATGCATAGCTTCTACGATTCTTTCCTCATCCGATGCAAAGTCGTCATCTTTGAAAACCCTATTTGATATATCGTTGAAAGTTTCCTTACGGTCAACGTGGTCCCACCACTTGTATAATTTGGTATCTGAGTCGTCCATAATATTCTAAGATCATACTAACTGATTAGATTTTAGCAGATAATCTAAGTTAAGATTTCCTTAATTTTCTCTAATACCCTTTTTTGGCTTTCAAGAATCTCAATAACCGACTCTTTTTCTGGCAAGTCTTTGGAGGCAGCGTATTTTTTGAGATTGGTATTGGTTCTTACAAGAAATGAGTCAATGAACATTGCAGCTTTTTTGATTTTTTCCTTATCGTTCACAATGCTCTTTTTGTTTGAAAGATCAAATCTAGGTGAAAAAAGACTGTGTTCTTCAGAAATTTTCGTGAAAAACTGGAATAATTCTTTTTTATATTTTTCTATGATCAATTCATCAAAGTGATAATAATCTAAATCATCCATTATACATTCAACAAAATTTTCTATAACTCTTTTTTCCTGATTTGGTTTTAATTTATCGTTCATAATATCAGTCCATATCCTTAGGAGGTTTAACAATATCGCGTAAATCCTTTACGAGAAGCCGTAAGCAACGCCTGCAGCACCACCAATACTTGCCGTTGCATTTTCCCTCATCGTCCATGACACTATCAGGAATTCTTAGAATTAATGTAATTTAGCACATCTGGCTGTGTAAATTTCAATTCGTAGGTTTCCCATGAATCAAAATTTGATTCAAGTTCAGCCACGTCCTCTGCTTTTAGATAATTTCCGTCTGCTATTGCTGCGAACGATTCGATATCTTCGATGCTGCCAAATGTCGGGATTACAGAACTAACCGTATCCTTGGAAAGAATGAACTTCATTGACAGCTGCATTATGTCATAGCCATACTTGCGTCCGATAGGCATGACTTCCTCAACCTTTTCAAATGCCCTTTTGAACCACTGTTTTTTACGTACAGCCCTATGATCATCGTCGCCGATTTTTTTGTCCACGTCAGCCATAGTCTTCATTTCTCCAGTCAGTACGCCGCTTGCGTCTGGCACCCTGACAAATATTCCAACATCATTTTTTTGCGCATTTTCTAGCAATTCTCTTCCAGGAACCTGCTCAAAGAGATTGTATACTGTTTGTACGGCTGATAGGTTTGGCATGTTCATTGATTCCAGTCCCTCTGCAGCCCAGCCAATTGCTGGACCCAGTGCGGCTTGGTATGTCTTAATTTTACCTTCCTTGATTTTTTCATCTAAGAATTCGAATACGTTTTTATCTCTGATGTGATTTAATTTTGGATTATGTAATCCATAGATATCAATATGATCAGTTTGCAGTCTTTCCAAACTGTCCTGTAACATTTTTTCAGAAAAGTCTCTTTCGGAAAATCGTTGAGGCAGTTCAGTATGGCCAATCTGCTTTACTTTTGAAAAATCATATCCATATTTTGTAGAAAAGATTACCTCATCTCGCATGTCCTTGAAAACTTCACCAACAATTCTTTCTGCCCTTCCCTGTCCATACATGTCAGCAATTTCAAAAAGGTTGATGCCAAGATCATATGCTCTTTTCAGCATGCGTTTTGCGCCGTCTTCATCAATTTTCTTTCCCCACCATCCTGGAAGAGAGAACGCCCATGCTCCGAATCCAATCTCTGAAACTTCTATGTCGCATCTTTTTAATTTTCTATACTTCATTTACAACTCCTCTAAACTTTTGTAACTCTGACTCTATTTCTAAATCATTCAATACAGGTTGACCAGAATCAAAATTTGAATTTATTTCTACCCATGATTTACAACCTTGAAAATCAGATTGTAATGGAATATCCATTTCTGGAATTTTGTATGTTCTAAGGAAAACTGCCTTGATTGGTTTTTCCGGCATCCAATTGATCCTTTCTTCGATGTATGCATCACTCCAAACATGAAATGGTGATAATGCATTGACGATCTCTTCTGATTCTATGTCTTTTTCATCTAATACTTCCACAAGCGATGTAATTCTGTTGAATCCTTCTTTTGGTTTGTTTTTTAGCGCATCATTTAGGAAGTTTTGGAATTCTGGTTTGACGTGTTTTTCTTCTTGATGTTCCCATGTAGGAAATAGCAAAAATTTTTTTGATTCAACATTAAACCCTGAAGCTGTTTCTAATATTCCCCCCTTTCTCAGAATAACAGTTTGCTTTCCATTTTCTAGGGCATTGACTACAGTAGCCCATTCCTTTAGCGCATTCATTATCCCAAGCTTGTGATTATAGGAACAATGTCTTTTTTCACGCAGGTAATCATTGGTGTGTCAACCGCAACATATGCAGACACTTGAGTCTGTCTCAAATCCATGATTAGGTTTTGAAAGTCACGCAAGTTATCACATTCAAACGCTAGCATGAAATCCTGATCATCTATTCCGAATGAGTATGTTGTATTCAGCGTAACTTGAGGGTATTTCTCACTTACATTGATGTGTTGATCCATCATTTTCTGTCTTTGTTCTTGTGGTAAGAGATACCATTCTCTTGTCTTGGTAAATGGATATACTACTACATATTTTTGTGACTCATTGCCTAAAACAAATGATGGGAGAGTTCCCTTTCTTGCGTATGTAGAAGATCTTGTACAGGAAAGATAAACACGTGATGGTATGATGTATTTTCCAAATACCGTCAGGTAAAGTTTTGATATTACGTCTTGAATTTCTTCTACCGTCTCGGCTGCAAACCAAAACAGAAACTCTGCGTCATCACGCAAGCCAAGTGTTGAGTATGATCTAAATCTTATTCCAGAATTAATAATTACATTTTCAACTTCTTTGGCAGACTCTTCTTTTGCTAGATCTGCCATCCATCTCCATTTAGGATCAATCTTAAAGAATGAAAAATTAAAAAAATATTGTTCGTTATCTTCTGCTTCCAAGGTTTACTCAGATTTCTTTTCTAATACCCAATCATAACCTTTTTCCTCAAGTTCACCTGCAAGAGACGAGTCACCGCTC
>JACNGK010000019.1:0-3325 GCA_014384145.1 Nitrososphaerota archaeon | reverse complement strand
TACGTCCTTCAACACCAACATGATCTTTCTTTTTATCACGATACCAAAAGCTGATTAATGCATATGATGCAAGTCCGACACCTTCCCAACCAAAGAATACTTGAAGTAAGTTATCAGATAATACAATTAACTGCATTGAACCAATGAAGAACATCATCCAGAACCAGAATCTTGTAATATCCTTATCACCCTTCATGTATCCTGTACTGTAAATCATAATCAAGAATGAAATCCAACCTACAACATTTGCCATAATTATTGAAAGTGGATCAGCCAATACTCCTGCCTTAAGATCAAGTGCTTCAATCCACATTATTTGACTATGAACTTCATGTGCTTCTAATGCAAGAGGAATTAGAGATGCTGCAGATAATGCACTCATTAAAGCAAATCCAACTGCAACATAACCAGTTGATTTTTTAGATAATTTTCCAATTCCTGGCATAATTAATGCTGCAGCAAATGGAAGCATCCAAATTAACCATGCACTGGTTACTTCAAATGACATTCCTAAAACTTCAGTTGCCATAATCTAAACCCCCATCACTCCGTTCATGTATGGAATAATTGTTTTCAAGAAAATATCAGGATAAATTCCAACAACAATTGAAAATCCGGCCAATATCATCATTGGAATTGTCATGTACCAGCTTCCGTCTTTCACGTGTTGAAGATTTTCAGGAAGTTTTCCAAAGAATACACGTTTTAGCATCCAGAGCATGTAAGACATTGTAAGTGCAGTTGCAACTAAACCTAACCCAAATGCTACTGCTCTAATTGTAGAACCTTCTGAAATTGCAGTTTCTAATGCACCGTAAAACATAATCCATTCACCCATAAATCCACTAGTTGGCGGTACACCCATTATTGTTAATGCGCCAATTACTGCACATACTGCAGTAATTGGCATCTTACCAGCAAGTCCTCCAAGTTTAGAGAAGCTTCTAGTTCCAACTTTAACAATAATAATTCCGGCCATCATGAAGAGAATTCCTTTACCAATAGCGTGAGTAACATACATCATTTCAGCACCAACAAGACCGTATGCTGACATTGATCCTATACCAAATAGCAAATATCCCATTTGACTTATACTAGAATAAGCAAGGAAACGTTTCAAGTCATCTTGCATTAATGCCATTGCACCACCATAAATCATAGTGACAAGACCCCAAATATGGAACCAAATTGCAAGTTCTGAAAATGTTACAGGTAAGAATTCAACAATTAATCTAAAGATACCATAAGCTCCAATTCCAATCATTGCTGGTGACAATAAGGCACTGATTGGTGTAGGTGCTGCACCGTGAACATATGGAAGCCAAATGTGATACATGAAAACTGCCAATTTAACTCCAAGACCTATTGCAATAGCTACCGCTGAATACATCGCAATGTCTGCAGGTAATTCAGATTCTTGAATATCAGCAAAGTCAAAGCTACCAAGTGTTAGACCTATCATTAAAAATCCTAACAATAAAACAACTGCACCAGCATGAGTCCAAAATAAGAACATTAAACCAATTTTTCTTCTTGGTCCATCACCCCATAAAGCAACTAAAAAGAAACCAGGAATTAACATAACTTCAAAGAAAATATAAAATTCAATCAGATTAGTTGCAAGAACTGTTCCAAGCATTCCCATTGCAAATACAAGATAAAGTGCAAAGTAAAGACCAGATTTTGCATTTACATAATTTGAAAGAGCAGTAGATTCAACAATTGAAGTTTGACCATTTTCAGAAATTTTCATTTTTTGTTCTTCTTCAAACTGTTGATGGAATTTATGAAGCATGTATGGTTTTGAATAAATTGCCAAAATTGTAGATAAGACATAAATCATTATGGCAAACGGAGATGCAAGACCATCTAGCATGAAACCAAATTCTCCAAATTGTTCTGTCCATGGATAATGTTCCTCTACGGTTCCAGAAAGTGCTGCATTAATTATAAGAATTGTCGTGTAAAGTAAAATTCCAAATGTAAACCACATTGCTGGAGCAGGACCTAATTTTCTTCCAAGAACGTAAGCTACTGGTGACAGTAGTAATGGCAGGAAAACTGCCTGTAGCAATGCATATTCCATTATCCTTTCAAGCTCCTAAAGTCAGCTATATCCACATTTTGATACATACGGTATGCTACAATGATTAAAGACAATCCTACAGCTACTTCTGCAGCTGCAATTGCTATTGAGAATAATGCCATAGTTTGACCACCTGCATGAGGTAAAAATCTACCAAATGCCACAAGATTAAGATTGGCGGCATTGATGATAATCTCAACTGCAAATAACATTCGAATAAAGTTACGTTTTACTGCAAGTCCGTAAATTCCTATTGCCAACAAAGCAACAGAAACTAATGTAAAATCAATTAACTCGTTGGTCATTTTCCACATCCTCCCTTCTAGCTAGAACTAATGCACCAGTTACTGAACCGGCTAAAATTAAACCCATCAAAATTAATGCAGGCCAATAATAAGTTACAAAGTCAGTACCAATATCTCTAAAATCAACTGGGGGTTCATCAGTAGTTATTGTTTTAATTCCAGAATCTAAGAACACAGCACCTAAAGATACCATAATAATTAACATCAAACCAATTCCGGCAAACTTTCTTCTTCTATCTTCAATTTTTTTAAAAATAAGTTCTCTTTTTACAAGCATTACAGTAAATAGAATCAAAACAGCAATGGAACCAACATAAACTGCTAATTGAAACAATGCAACAAATGGTGCATCAAGTAAAAAGAAAAATCCAGCAATACCACCAAGAGTTCCCATTAATGCAATGGAACCATAAATCAATGATCTCATTTCAAGTGCTGCAATTGCAGAACCAATTGTAATTACAGTTAGTGCAAGAAATGCAGCATCAGCCATGTGTTGCTCCCCATTTAGTAATTATGATTTCACTATCCTGTTCAACATATGGTTTAACTTGAAGTTGTGCAGGAGTATAGATCAAACCTTCTTTGGTAAAAGAAGATAATTCATAATCATTAGTCATGTAAAGTGCATAAAATGGACATGCGTCAACACACAAACCACAAAAGACACATTTTCCATAATCAATTTGAGGCATAATAGATTTTTTGTTTTGTTTTTGTTCTTCTGGAACTTTCACCATAGCAATTGCTTCAGCAACACCCTCACATGCAATAGAACATAATTGACATCCAGTACAGTGATCATGAAATAACATATGACGTCCCTTTAATCCAGCAATACCAACACCTGTAGCAGGATCATATTGATAGCCATCACCTACAAATTTTAGTTTCTCTTCAGGATAACGAAGAGTAAATCGTTTTGTTGCAATGT
>JACNGK010000012.1:0-3354 GCA_014384145.1 Nitrososphaerota archaeon | reverse complement strand
GTTGAAATTCTAAAGAAGATTTAGAAGTTTTGAATATCACTAAACCAACAGTGATTGAAAAGAAAACTAAGAATGGAATAAACCATGGTAAATTTATCTCAATACTATTAAAAAAATTCAGAAATTGATTTTTGCTTTGACATCTTAAGCAGACTACCCTTGGAAAGCCATTCAGATTTACTCACACTCATTCTCTTTGATGCAAAATTAGCACCGTCATCAAAACTTTCTGCAATATATGGCTCTTTTTTCAATGCTGCACGAATTGCTTCTCTAATCTGCCAAACACCAACAGGAACTGCGTACTCTGGTCTAATTTCACGTAACACCAAAACAGATGCTTGAATCTTCTTTTCTACAAGATACTCTGCTACTCCAAGCTTTGCTGCAAAATATGCGCCAGCTATTGCGGGTGGATGGTCAATCCCTTTGGCATCTTCACTGTCTGAGCCGAATCCTATACTATTTCCGTCATGCCATGCTTCCTGCATTTCAAAAATCCAGCGATGAGGAAACAAAATCACTGAAAACATATTTCCTAAATGATCATGTGAAAAAACCCTGCATGAATCGATTAAATCAAATTCTAAAACCTCAGACACAAGTGATTTTGATATTATGTCATCAGTAGCTGTAATACTCCATTTTGTTGGAACGAGCCTTCTTTCCTTGCCAAACATTCCAACACTAAAACATTTTTGAATTTTTGAAATCTCAATGCCACTGTTATACAATGTAAGTACTGCATCCTGTGCCATTAGATCATGATCATAGTAAGCACGTTCAATTGATTTTTCTGCCCTACCGCCTGAGAACTTGGCAGATTTTATATCACCGATAGGACCGAACGGTGGGCTTTCTCCATCAATTGTGGTTACCGGAAATGTAGTTTTATGGAATTGTAAATCAGAATCGATTGAACGTGAAGACATAGCAACTTCATGAAGATTTTCAATAAATCTACCTTCTGTTTTTTCTATAGATAATTTTTGAACACCTCTAACTAAATTTAATCTAAAGTTTACAATTTCTTCGAGACTTTTTCCAATCCACTGTTCAGGACTATCAAGTAAAGTTGTATCTCCATGTATAGGTGGTAACATTGGTCCAACACCAACTTTAGGATATCCATATGATCCAACAAAGACTGATGGAGGACTGGAACCGTCAATTGAATCTGATGCAAAAAGATTTCCATATTTTGAGAGGTATTCCTGCCAACTGTTTTGAATTCTTTCTCTTATCTCAGAACTAGAAAAATTTGATGATATTCTCACACATATTGTAAAAAACCAACGGAAATATCTTCTTTGTAGAGAAAATTGTTGACCAAGCATTGGCGGTTGCCACGTCAAGCATCAAAAATAAATTGTGCTATTACTTGTCAATCTACATGATCACTGTAGACTGTAAAGATGTAGAGTCGATACTTCATGAACTTGCAATATATGTTTCAGACCAGGTTGAGGCTGTTCCCGCAATGAAATTCCACCAGTTTGTGCTTGCACCAATTATGGATGATGAACCGGTTGATCAGAATGAAGTCATTACGGCCGTTAAAGAATTCTTAGAATCGATAGGAGAGAAACATAACTTTGGCGTAATCTCAAATGGAAATAATGTTATTATCAAATCTATTTCTGGTAAAAAAATTGAGCGTGAAGCAAAACCCGTTGGCCAGATGTTTTCGTGTGCACATTGTGGACATGTAACTAGATATGAGGTGGAGCATAACAACCATATCAAAATACATTATTTGTAGCCAAAATTACCCAGTTATTCAAAATTTTCCCCCCATGGACTGTTTATATCCATAAAATCCCAATCGAAATCATGTCTAGTGGAAGCCATCCACAATCACAGCATCTTTGCGCCGAGTGTGAAGCCTCGTTTTTTACCAAAGAAGGGCTTGAGAAGCATTTTCAAAGGCAGCATGGAATTTACTGTGAATCCTGCCCAATTGATACGGCAGTTCAGAAAATTACAGACATCTTTCGGCAAAAAAAATAACAAATTAAAATTTGCATAGCTTTTTTAATTCTTAAAAAACCCAATATAAAATGAATAAAAGAGTTGTAGTTTCAGCTGCATTTGTTATTATTGTAATAGTTGTGATTGTTAGCTTTACTTCATACCAAGCTAATTTGATGGATATGCAGGATAAGGCTATGGAACAATTCATCAAATCCCAACAAAAGGCACAACTAGAGTTTGAAAATGGTTCACCAATACTAGGTTCAGAGAGCGCTCCTGTGACAATAGTTGAGTTTGGTGATTATCAGTGTGAAGCTTGTTATGCTTGGTTTCATAATACTAGAGATACTCTAATTGATAATTACATAGAAACAGGAAAGGCAAAACTAATTTTTGTAGATCTACCATTCTTAGGACGTGACTCTCCAAAAGCTGCACATGCGTCTTACTGTGCAGAAGATCAGGAAAAATATTGGGAATACCATACAATACTTTACACTTTCCAGGATGGACACCCTGACAGTGGATGGGCCGATCGAGATAGACTGAACTCGTTTGCATTCTCGCTAGACATGAATATGGATGAATTTAACGAATGTATGGATTCTTCGAAGTATAAACAACGTGTAAAGGCAAACTATGATGACGCAGTAAAAAATGGTGTGACACAGACTCCGACGTTTATACTAGTTTCATCTGATGGTACAACAAAAAAACTTGGTGGCGCACAGCCATATTCTGTTTTTGCAGCAACGATAGAATCGATGCTTTGAATTGAACAAAAACCATCTACACTTTTTGAGTGAGTAACGCTAAAAACTCGTTTTTAATTATCTGCGATTAGTGCCTACTCTGCTTCTTTTACTTCCTACTGTTTTTTCGATCTTTTTCTTTTTCTTTTTGTTTTTGTGTGTTCCCACAAACATCATTCAATGTACGTTATCTTAAAAATTGCTGAAAACTCGTTTTTAATTATTTTTCTAAGATTTCACGGATATGATAAAGAACTTTCCATTCTTCTTTCAATGCTTCTAAGAATTCTATACCTTCATTTTCAAAACGGTCTAGATGGTCATCAACAATACCAATTTCTATTGAAATCGCTCCGAGTTTTTCCTTATCGTCCATAATGTCATTTAGTAACTAACATTATCTTAAGAATTGTGGACGTTCAGAAATAAACCATAATACAACATCTACTGCCACGACAAAATTCCTCCAGTTAGTGTCATAATCATTACTGATTTACAAATGATCGATTCAAAATAACAACTTAGACAATATTTGATAACCTAGTTTCCTATTCATCTGCTATTTTACTATAAATTGTTTAATAACAAAAATCTACAAACCAATCAGGCCTAACAGAAGTACTACGGA
>JACNGK010000013.1:0-3362 GCA_014384145.1 Nitrososphaerota archaeon | reverse complement strand
AACCGTTTTTTATTGCAACCGGTTCAAGAAATATAGTATTTTTCTTTCCATTATTTTTGTCCTCAAACTCTAAATCAAAATTATATTTTTCTAGAGGACCACCTTTAGCAAATCCAATAATTGGACCTTTAGAATCACCTATACGCAATGTGTTTAGTATTGTATCAGGATCACGTATTGATTCAATGAAATCATCACGTGTGAATTGTAATGGTTTTGGTAATTCACGATAAATCGACAAAAGAATATCTGAAACATCGTCAGATACCGCATTTTTTTCTATGCATGGAACAAGAGGTAATCCATCATAAACAAATCGATTATAAATTTGAATTTCTTCTTGACGGAGCTTCATAAACCCAACGATATTATCAAGAAAGTTTTTTCGCATGTGTTTTGGAAGTCCATTTAGAACTTTTTGACACATATCAGGTTCAGAGTTCAACATATCTTCAAAGAATCCAACAGAACGTCTAACGATGAAAGCAGGATGCCAGCTAGAAGAATGAGCATTCATTTTTGCCATTTCCATGGCTTTTTGGAAATCGCCAAGAGAATATCCTCCAATCCGATCTGCTACAGATAAGAAATGACCTAAGTTACTAAAATGTTCTTGTTGTTTTTTATCATTTTTTATTTTTGATTTTAAAAAGTAATTATTAATTAATTTGTTAGTTTTAGTTATTATGTCACCTTTCCATGGGTAGACAGTTCTAGAAATAAGAGCGCATATCAAATTTTGATCAAGATTAGCTTCTGTGAGAAGTTTTTGAATAGTTTTATTTTTAGAAATAAACTGTATAACATTTTTTTCATGAGGTTTATCCATTGCCTTTTCAGGATCAAAATCATGCAGTAATGCAGATGCATAAAGATAATTCAAGTCATCAAGTGTGAGATATCCATCGTGCATTGCATGTATTCCAGACAATAATGTTACATATGTGACTTCAAGTTCATGATCAACGTTATGATAGCCATAATAATCACTGAATAGTCCATTGTCTTTGAATAATTCAATAGTGAAATCTAACAATTTTACATTTGCATCACTTGCCATTTTTGCAGATGAAAGTAAATCAAATATTCCATTACGTAAAGATGGAGAAGTGACAAATTCTTGCATGAGTTAGACGACAAAGATGAGGTTTTAAAGTTATTTGGTGAGTGTACTAGTCATAAATTGGTTATAAAGTAATCAGGAATAATTTGAATATGGGGCTAAAAAAGTATCTAGTCACAAGAGGAATTACAATGTTCGGAGTGCTGATGATAACATTACTACTCACAATTGCACTCGTTGGTTCAAACATGGATACAATTCTAAAACAAGGTGTAATTTATCAAGTAAGAGCGGAAATTACAGAAAATACAACCATAGCACAGGGCTTCAATGACCCAGTTGAGTTTGATAAATTTGTTCAACAGAAGATTGATGAAAGAATCAAAACTTTGGGACTAGACACCCCATGGCATTCCCCACAAAGACTCGGATATACAATGTACAAAATTTTAATTTTAGATTTTGGTAATGCGACATTTTTAACAAGTGATTCAGGATCTTCAAATGTTGGAGATATAATTTTTGAAAAAATACCAAAAACAATTTTGTTATTCACTACTGCAACCATAATCATATCAATAATTGGAATTGTGTTGGGCGCAGCGTCAAGTAATAAAATTGGTTCGATGACAGATAGAATTACATCAACATTTGCGGTGATTAGCAGTAGTTTTCCTGTATGGTGGATTGGGATGTTAATGATCTTTTTATTTGCATTCGTCTATCAAATCTTTCCTGCAAGAGCAACCCCAAACATAGGACCAGATGATCCAGGATATATTTTGGCATTGTTGTATCATATGACACTACCATTGATTACAATTGTTCTGATAGGATTTGGTTCATGGGCGTATCTTGTAAGAAACTTCATGGTAGGAATCATGCAAGAGGATTTCATAACTGCTAAAAAAACAATGGGCATATCTAGAAAAAAGATAGTGTATAGTCATGCATTGCGAAATGCAGCACCGCCAATTGTTACAATACTTGCATTAAGCTTATCAGGTTCATTAGGAGGGGCGATAATTACAGAAGCAGTTTTTGATTGGCCAGGGATGGGCAGGTTATACTTTGAAGCAATCAGCGTGATGGACTTACCAGTGATTATTGGTTCAACATACATTTTGACAGTATTATTTTTAGTCAGCATATTCATTGCAGATTTGTTATACGGATATTTTGATCCTCGTGTACGCACCAGTACTAACACTTGACCAATTTTACGCCTAGAAATGTAATTTTAGGCACGAATCCTCACACTTGTTTTGTAAGTTATGTGTGAGTACTAACTCTTGAATGAAAGAAAAAGAATTGATTCAACTGAATATAGAATGGCTCCGACAGGCACAAAATAATTGATCAAAAAAATGAGACGCGACTAATAGATGTGGAGAGAAGAAAAACATCTGCATCACTTACGGTATGGTATGGAAGCAAGAAAGTTGTGGAGCTATAAAAGGCAAAATCCCTGTTTACAGACACATAAGGTATGGAACAGAAAAAGAAATTTTCATTTCAGATTTTCCTCTAGCATATACTATAGGAATTATTTCACTAGAACTTGGCAGGGTTAGCAGGGAGAAGAAAAAGAATTGATCATAACTGAATATAGAATGGCTCTGACAGGCACAAAATAATTGATCAAAAAAATGAATTAAGCATAAAGGGTGTGGAGAGAAGAAAAAGAATTGATCATAACTGAATATAGAATGGCTCTGACAGTTACAAAATAATTGATCAAAAAAGTGACTTGAGGCTAATAGATGTGGAGAGAAGAAAAAGAATTGATCATAACTGAACACAAAAGGATGTAATTAGGCACAAAATAATTGATCAAAAAAATGAATTGGGCATAAAGGGTGTGGAGAGAAGAAAAACATCTGCATCACTTACGATATGGTATGGAAGCAAGAAAGTTGTGGAGCTATTTAGGCACTTTCCACATTTACAGCAACATAAGGTATGGAACAGAAAAAGAAATTTTCATTTCAAATCTTCCTCTAGCATAGGCTATAGAAGATCGTACTAACCTTAGAGAAAGATTCGTTTACGCCTAACTTTGTTAATCGCATTTCATTCTTGAGGGTAAGTATAGCACAACAAGAATAACTTTTCTTCAAAAAATTTACAAAATTTTCAAAAATTATAGTTGACAAATATCAACAAAAAATCCATACAATCGGATGGAAGTGATGGAGAAAAAATGTCCGAACAACCTACCCTGGTTAGAAGGGGAATACAGACCTACTATGGCGTAGTAGAGGATTCGTTAGACAACAAAATCGAAAACTACCTAGAG
>JACNGK010000014.1:0-3394 GCA_014384145.1 Nitrososphaerota archaeon | reverse complement strand
ATTCAGCTTTTTCAAATCCTGGTGATGTAATGTTGGCTCCATCAATTCCAGCTGGCGGTCATATCTCACATGGTAAAAAGGAGCATTCTGGAACTGCTGGTCTTGTTCATGGTTTAGAAATTGAGTTTTTTGCATTTGATTCTGAAGAGATGAACATTGATGTCGAGAAAACAAAAGTGAAGATTGAAGAGTTGAAAAAGCAGGGCAGGCTGCCAAAAATAGCTATGTTTGGTGGTTCTGTGTTTTTATTCCCGCACCCAGTCAAAGAGCTGGCTGATTTTCTGAAAAGCTATGACATACACATCAATTATGATGCTGCACATGTTGCTGGATTAATAGCTGGAGGCAAGTTTCAGGATCCGTTAAGAGAGGGAGTAGATACCATGACCATGAGTACGCACAAGACGTTGTTTGGTCCACAAGGTGGGCTTGTTTTGGCATTTGAGAAAAATGCGGAAGTGATTAAAAAAGCAACGTTTCCAGGGCTTACCAGTTCTCACCACATTCACCATATGGCTGCAAAGGCAATTACGTTTGCAGAAACGTTAGAGTTTGGAAAAGATTATGCAGTCCAAACAGTCAAAAATGCAAAAGCTTTAGCTGTGGCACTAAACAATTATGGCTTCAAGGTTTTGGGTGAAAAAAAAGGTTTCACGCAATCACACCAAACTGTTGTAAATGTGCTAGACTATGGTGATGGTGGTAAAATTGAAGCCGATTTGGAAAAGGCAAACATCATTGTAAATCGCCAGCTTATTCCAGGTGACATAAAAGCGAAGAGACATTATATGCACCCAGGCGGAATTAGGCTTGGAACTTCTGAGGTAACGCGTTTAGGAATGAAGGAATCAGAAATGGAACAAATTGCATCTTTCATAAAAAGTGTGATTGTTGATAACAAAGACACAAAAGATATTGCAAAACAAATTACTGAATTTCGAAAAACTTATCAGAAGACGCAGTATTGTTTTGACAATAAGCTTGGAGCGTATGAGTACGTAAAGCTAAGATAGATTTATCCGGCAGATACGTTTCGATCCTTTCTGTTTGTGGTTTTGATACTTCCCCATGTTTCCTTCTTTATCTGAGTTTTTGAGCTCTTGCCGTGCGCCTTCTCAGTATGACGTTCCAATCGTTCTGGCGAAGAAAACTCTAGATTGCATTTCTTGCATTTTGTCTCATCGTTGTTTTTTTTACCAAATAGCCCCATTTCGCTCTATTAGTATGGACTTACTTTCAAATAAAGTGGATCGTTGAAGATTAAACGCCTGAACTTTCAGCCTTTGTAAGATCTAAAAAGACCTTATCGCCTACTGAAAGACCAAGTTTTTTGTATTCAATCATGTCTAATTTTATGGATGTTGTGTTACCCATCATACCAACTCCTCCACCAGACATCATTTTGTTAATCTCTTTGGCCATGTCATTCATGTTGGAAAATCCCATAACGTTAGTCTTACCAAACGGAGAAGATAATGGTCCATTTTTTTCTTGGACATCTTTCTTAGAAGATAAAGAAACTATTACGTAAGGAGAGGCATCTGGTGCGGCGTCAATACGCACTACAACATACTCTTTTTTCATACAAATAACACTATTTTTGAGTATTTTATTGTAACTTGTAAAAACTTCTAATCTTCGTTATCAGAACAGCTGGAGCAACAAAATACATGCCTATGTTTAGTAATATTATACCGATTCCATATCCGAGCATATCATACTCAGAGTCAATATCTACATGTTGTAGTAGAGTTAACGACACCAATAGAGGAGTAAGTGTTAATTTTACTGTCTCTTTGAAGATGGTGTTCTCCCTTTCATAATCAGCTATTGTTGGGCTAAATGAATAGTAAAATTGGTTGAACACTGTCATGAATGATGTTCCTGATTGTGTTTGTAGTACAGTGTTATCACGTATTTCTCTTAAGAGCTGAACTTGTGGTGCAAGCTCAGAACCATAAGTCGCCGTAGCTATTAGACAACCACCGATCCTTACTGGTGGTAGTGATTCAGGCTCTTCAGGCTCAGGTTGTTCCTTTGCAATGGCTACTATCGTTTCAAAAATGGGATTATCATCAAAATTTATGGGTTGCATTCTCCCATCAATCATAATTTCAAAGTTATCTACCGTTTGAGTGAATGCACTGAGTTCGTATCTAAACCATTCTGTAATATTGACATAGATTATAGAGTACTGGAACTCTGAATTGATAAATGTAAGTTGTATTATTTTGAACTGGACATCTCCTCTTTCGGTGTCGTGTAAGTCTTGGGTTGTAGTTATAAGATGGGCTTTTCTTCCGTCGTCACTCTCAAATACATAGTTACTTAAAATTTTAGGGTCTTCTCCTCCTTCCACTGAAAAGTATGCGGTGCTGACACCAGCGTCTTCCCTAAGATCTCTTGGTTCTGCAGTTACAACTACTTTTGGCATAAACCCACTTCGTTCCGCCTGAGCCATTGCGTTATGTTCCGTTGGATCAGGTTCTATTAAAACGCCAAACTGTTCTCCTGTTGCCTCAGACAATGCCCATCGGTATGGAATATCAAATGTAATGTTATGGAGAGAGTTTAGATAAACAATTTTATGACCAGGGTTGAGGTTCACTTTTTTTATGATTGATTGGTTTCTGTCTGGTGATGAAAAGGCTCTGGTATAAGGGTCAAGTATTTTAGCTGTGATGATTCTAGCTTCTGAAAGGTCTAGTGGTGCATTATTACTGTCTGTTCTAAGGTTTGCAATATGATCGAGTGCATTTGGTAAGCCCGGCACTAACCTCCCAAAGGCCGTATATTGTTCGTCTAGATGGGGCGAGTCTTTAGTCATGATAAAAAATTGTGAACCGGCTGAGTCTGGATGGTTAGACCTTGCCATAGAAACAATGCCGCGGTCGTGTTGTAAGGTGTTAAATTCTTCTTTAATTTGATAACCTGGTCCTCCCTGTCCCCATAAACTTCGATCACTCTCAGGATCTTTGGTGTTTGGATCCCCACCCTGGATCATAAATCCCGGTATAATGCGATGAAAAACTGTACCATCATAATAGCCACTTTCAACTAATTTCAAAAAATTACTTACTGTGTTAGGTGCGTCTTCAGGAAAAAGCTCGATCATAAAAGTTCCTCCATTCATAGTAATGAGAACCGCCTTTTGTTTCATTTCGTCTATCTCCTCCTGGCTAAATTCTTTTATTGGTGAGTAAACTTCGGGCAGAACAGATGTACATACACCATTAGTGTATTCAAGACATCGTTCTACGTGTTCATCTGCAAATGCACTGCCCGCAAAGCCAGATATTATTGCTACAGAAATTATTAAAAATTTAAAATTCATGATGATGGTTTTTTCAACTCCAATAAAAGCCAAACGTAGGATTAGTTTTTATCAAGTTAA